>QILH01000061.1 GCA_003233255.1 Gammaproteobacteria bacterium
AAGCACCAAGCGGCTTGATGACCACTTCTTCCTGACCGATTAACTCATCAACCAGAAACCCAACTCGTTGCGTCCCACATTGTACAACCACCACATGACCTTCTGACGGTAGTTCTGTAGAAGCATAACCATTAACCAGCCAACGCCTTAAATAGTAGAGCGGTAATGTTCTGTCACGAATAACAACCACTAACTGACCGTCAACCACATTGGTTTTAGTGAGGTCCAGATGAAATATCTCGTTTACATTCACCAGCGGTAACGCAAACAACTGTTCTTCGAGTTGCACCATCAAGGTCGGCATGATGGCAAGTGTTAAGGGTAACTTGATACTAAGTTTACTACCCTTGCCAAGTGTCGAATCAATTTCAACTGATCCATTTAATTGTGCTATGCGCGTTTTCACGACATCCATGCCGACACCACGACCCGAGATATCGGATATCTCATCTTTGGTTGAGAATCCAGGCATAAATATTAAGCTATAAACTTCCTTATCATCGAGCCGTGCAGCGGACTCGGCATCCATTAAACCTTTTTCAACGGCCTTGCCGCGTAATACATTGGCATCCATACCTTTGCCATCATCTTCAATCGTCAATAAGATGTGATCACCTTCCTGTGCCGCCGTTAGTATAACCGTTCCTTCTTTTTGTTTATTTGCCGCTTCTCTTTCATCAGGTGTTTCGATTCCATGGTCAACCGCATTTCGAACAAGATGCACCAGCGGATCAGCCAATGCTTCAACCAGATTTTTATCCAGATCGGTTTCTTCACCAATCATTTCAAGCCTGATTTCTTTTTTCATAGTACGGGCTAAATCACGCACCACTCGGGGAAAGCGACCGAACACCTTTTTAATTGGTTGCATACGAGTTTTCATAACCGCCATTTGTAAATCGGTGGTCACCAGATCAAGATTAGCAACGGCTTTTATCATTTCTTCATTACCTGACATCATGCTAAGCCGATCGATTCGGTTACGAACTAATACCAGCTCGCCAACCATATTCATGATGTCATCAAGGCGCTTGGTGTCGACACGTACCGTCGTTTCCTGAGTGACTGATTTTTCTTTAGATTTTGTGTCCGCAGGTTTGTCTGTTTTACTTTCTGCCTTTTTATTTTCTACCGGCGCGGGTTCAACAGATTTTTTCGCTGGTTTAGCAGCCGCCGGCTTTTTGGCCTCAGCAGGTTTCCTAGTGTCATCAGCACTGACTTTATTAACTTCAAATTTACCCTCACCATGTATATCATTTAATAGTGACTCAAATTCGTCATCGGTAATGTTATCACTGCCTGCCGGTTTTTCGGCGGGAGCGGCAGCTTTTATTTCAGCTTCGCTTTTTGAAGCCTCTTTGTCACCACCTTTAGCGACCTGGCCAAATTTACCTTTGCCATGTAACTCGTCCATTAGATTATCAAACTCGTCATCGCTAATATCACCGCTGACGGGCGCAGTAACTGCTGGCTTATCACTTTCAGTTTTTTTATTGTCCAGTGCATCCAGCAGAGATTCAAATTCTTCATCGGTAATATCTAAATCACCATCCGCCGATGATTCAGCAGAGGTCGGCGTAGCGGCTTTGTCTTCAACGACGGAGGTTTCAGCAGCAGGAGCCGCCGCTGGTTCACCCTTAATGATTGTATCAAGGGAATCGAGTAATGTCTGTTCCGCGCTCGGTATTTCCTCAGCCTCTTTTAAACACTCAAACTGAGCGTTTAAAATATCGAGCACCGGCAACATCACATCCATTAACTCTGGCGTGATCTTTAACTCTTCATTACGCAACATGTTAAACACGTCTTCAGAGCGATGACAAATGACCACCATCGGGTCAAGCGTTAAAAATCCTGCGCCGCCTTTGATGGTGTGAAATCCACGAAAGACGGCATTCAACAACTCCATGTCATCCGGACGTTGTTCCAGATCTATCAACTGCTCATTCAGCAGCTCCAGAATCTCGCCTGCTTCAATTAAGAAGTCCTGTAGTAACTCGTCATCCACAATCTATCGCTACCAACTTTATTGAAATAATATTTATCATCAAAAACCCAAACTCGATAACAGGTCATCAACATCATCCTGACCATCGATTACATCCGCGCCATCATTCACGCCTGGTACAACCGGCCCGGCTAATTTTTCATCTGCTTTTTTGGGCTTACTTTTATCGTCAACACTGCCCGTGATTTTTATAATCGCAACCAGATTTGATTCTACATCTTCAACCAGCTTAATTACTTTTTTGATTATCTGGCTGGTTAAATCCTGGTAGTCCTGCGCCATTAACACATTGGTTAACGACTCACGCAACTTGCCTGCATCGCGGGTATTAACATCAAAAAAACTGTCGAGTTTTTTGGCCAGGGCCTTAAATTCGTTAATATCCATATCGCGTTTCTTAAAACGATTCCAGTCGTCATGCAGAGAATTCGAACGTGACTCCAGTTCTTCACATATAGGCAATGATTCTTCTACTGCCGTTAATGTTCTATGTGCGGCCTGATCAGTCATATCAATCACATGATGAAGCCGTTGCCGGGCATCCGGTATTTCATTTTTGGCCAACACATTAATTTGTTCGTCCATTCCAAACGCGGTTATTGCATCATGTAACTCTCGCGTCATCTTTCCCATTTCTTTATAAATATCTAATTCACGGATGTTTGCCAGTTCATCAATAATCTCATTTGCACCGCCCTCGTCCCCCTTCTCAAGCGTTGCTAATAAATCTTTTACGCGGGCAATGTTCTCATCGGTTACGATTACTTTAGCTTCCATTTAGACTGTTTCCCTTATCCTTCGATTCGTTCAAACATTTTATCGAGTTTCTCTTTTAGTGTTTGTGCTGTAAATGGTTTGACTATGTAGCCATTCACTCCGGCTTGTGCCGCCTCGACAATCTGCTCACGTTTCTGCTCTGCGGTTACCATCAGTACCGGCAAATCCACCAGTGCTTCTTCGGCGCGAACATGTTTAAGCAGGTCGATGCCTTGCATACCCGGCATATTCCAGTCGGTTACCAGCAGATCGAAACCACCACCTTGCAGCATTGGCAAAGCCGTCGTCCCATCGTCCGCTTCAGATGTATTATTAAAACCCAGGTCACGAAGTAGATTTTTAATAATGCGTCGCATCGTAGAAAAATCATCTACGATCAGAATTTTCATGTTCTTATCCACGAACCCTCCAGATATCCAGTCTGTTCAAATTCCAATAACAGATTCTCGTTGCAGAGAACTTCGCACGAGGTCTGTTTTCCGTAAGATAGCTATCGGACAGGGAAGCAAAAGATTTAATGTCGGCGGGCTAAGAAATTGAAAAAAATACAGTATTTTCAGTGTTGAATGGGTAAATCGAGTAAAAACCATTCAATATATTAAACGACATCGAAATCTGCCATTGAAATGTACGAAAGGAGGGTGGAAACCCCACAAGTGACACAACGAAACAATACCTGACGCATGCAACATAGCTATGTCGCAAGCATCGGTCCGGCATTGAGCAGGAGGGTTAACTATTTTCTGTAAGGCGATTCGCCATTCTGGCCTGCAAACGTATGACCGCCTGCGAGTGAATTTGGCTTACCCGGGACTCACTCACGCCCATAACCGCGCCAATTTCACGGAGATTCAATTCTTCATCGTAATACAACGCCATTACCAGACGCTCTCGCTCCGGAAGACTGGCCACCGCCTCGGCGATAATTCGCTGCATATCTTCTTTTTGTAAACCATCCAGCACACCGGGGGCATTATCCGACAAGTTATCGAGCAAGGATTCTTCGCCCAGTCCCATATCTTCAACACTCAGTACCTTGTGATAACTAT
>QILH01000277.1 GCA_003233255.1 Gammaproteobacteria bacterium
GATACGAGCTTGTATTGATTTATAGTTTTCATGCGAACCTCCTGTAACTTTAATTATTTTAAAATGGGGAACCTTAATCAGGATTTTTCTTCCTCTTCTTCTTCAGGTAATTCGTGAGCAATGCCCTGATGGCAATCAATACAGGTTTTGCCTTCTTCAATGGAGCGTTTATGTTTTTTGCGGGCCGTTTTATCCTGCTCTGCCAGATCCATATAATCAAAACGGTGACAATTTCGGCATTCACGGGAATCCGTTTCTTTCATTACTTTCCAGACCCGTGTTGCCATCGCCAGGCGCTGTTGTTCAAATTTCTCCGGCGTATCAATGGTTCCCACTATTTTGTGATACAACTCATTAGTGGCCTGTATCTTGCGCGCCATTTTATGCACCCAGTCTTTGGGAACATGACAGTCGCTACAGATGGCTCTCACCCCGGTTCGATTGGCGTAATGAATGGTCTCAGTGTATTCCTTATAGACGTTATCCCTCATTTCATGACAGGAAATACAAAATGCCTCGGTATTGGTGGCTTCCACCACAGTATTAAAACCGCCCCAGAAAATGATGCCTGAGAAAAAGCCAACGATGAGTAATAGACCAACGGAATATTTTGCTGTTGGTGTGCGAAGGAACTGCCAGATTTTTTTTAGCACGATGTACGCCCTCCAAATTCCTGCCGATTTGCCTAAAACAACCTCGCATAAAATAAGGACTGCAGTTTCAATCTAATAGTAGCATGAAAAGACAAAACACAACGCTAAAGTCGGTTTGATACAGATCAATTAACTTCCGATTACTATAATTATTTTAATCCCTGTTTACGGCCATAGCTGTGGCCAATTTTTATCGGGTTATATTTTGTATTCATAAACAAAATATATCAAAGAACTACCATCGTGTCGTTATTACACAGGTTTAAATGCCTTCGGTATTAGCCCACGCATGAAAGTAATTATCAGGGTTGCCTTATAAATCAAAATCGTCGCTAATTTCTCGTTTTAAACGACATTCGTCAAGGTAGTCTTCAAGTTTTCGCCGATGAGCCGATGAAATATTTTCTTTTGCGGGTATTCGTGAAGTCGTCTCATGATATATTTTTTCTATAAAATCCTCATCAATAGCAAACTCACCACTATCAATCAACTCATCGGTACGTTCTTTTAGCTGCGCTTTTGCGTTCCTTGACAGCGCGGCTTTATCTTGCTCAGACATACGCTCGTACTCCTTAGCAAAAAATCAATTCGTTCGATTATTGCAGGCAAATATGGCTCACGGGTTAAAAACTAATAGTTCAGTCTTATATTTTATAAATAGTGCGTAATAGCCGCCTTGTCAAACACAAGATGTTGCGTTGTTCACAGTTTTAAAGATTAAGTTATCTAAATTAACGTTTGATCCCATCTTGAATTATCAACATTTAATATAGTCGCACGGGGGTTAATCGATATTGCGGACTTGCGTTCAGTAATCAAACCGGTCGCGCTTAATTTTAAGCCAGAAATGAATTATCGTTCCGGAAAACCAGTCACAGAACTTATATTCATCGACTCCTTATGCAAATGTAATACCCGAGCATATAAATATGGTTTTACGATACGACCATTTTCGACCTTTGTTACATTAGTATATTAGATAACCCTTGTTGTAAGTTTCTAAAATAATCATCACAATCGATAAGATGGATTGATATGGCAATAGGCTAGGACACCCAACATTTATTATGAAGGAAGTATAAATAATAATTAAAAACATTTCGACCTGAGAGGAGTATCTACCATGGTTTATACCAAAAAAAGCCCCGCGCTTTTCATCATTGGTGCCATTATGCTCGCAATCTGGTATCTCGCAGATAGCGGTTTGATGGCTCCCTACATAGAACATCTCGCTGCGGGTAAAAAATATAAATACTTATCCGAACTCACCACCATCCCTCTGTACTTTGGCATTATTTCAGTCGCAATTGGACTCTGGCAATGGTTTGGCACTCATAAAGATGGCCACTGGGATTATTATTCCTCTACCATTGCTGGCGGCATGTTTATCCTGCTTATCGCGATGCTGGTACGCTGGTTTATTGCCCCGGAGATTGCGGTTGCCAGTATGTCAATGGGCAAAGTTGGTGATACCGGTAAATACATCCACAAACTGCTGGGGTTGAATTACATCGTACTCGGCATTGTCACCGGCATCATTATCGTCAATGTATTTAAGGTTCCGGGCTGGGCACAAAACGGCGTACGGCTCTCACGGCTGGGCCTCAAGACCGGTGTGATTCTACTGGGTACCCTGTACAGCGCGGCCGAATTAAAAAATCTCGGCGGTCTGTCCATTGTCATGATCGGCTTTTTTGTTCTCGGTTCGGTTGGCCTGGTGTTATGGATGGGCGCTCGACGTAAGATCCCGAACTCCATGGCCGGAGTACTTTCCGCCGGCATGGGAGTATGCGGTGTATCGGCCACGGTAGCAGCCGCGCCCGTAGTTCAGGCCAAATCGGTCGAAATCGCCTATACCATCGGAACCATCTTGCTCTGGGGTGTCGGTTGCATGTTCGTATTCCCGATCATTGGCCAGATGCTGGACATGAGCTATGTACAGTTTGGTGCCTGGGCCGGTACCGGTATTCTGAACTCGGCACAGGTCGCCGGTGCGGCACTGGCTTATCAGCCGGATGGCATTGAGACCCTGAAGGTGGCTGAAATCTTCAATATCACTCGCGTATTGGTATTACCCATTATCGTGTTATGGCTGGCCATGTGGTACGTAAAACGTGAAGAGCATGCGGCCAAGGTCAACATTGGACATGTGATATTCCAGAAATTTCCGGTGTTTGTACTCGGTTTCATTTTGCTGTTTGCATTGTCAACCACCGGCGTATTCGCCCCACCAGTCCATTACAAGGGCAAATTCTTCGATAATACCGAAACCAACTTTAAAGAGAAAAACCTTCTTAACGTAGAGCAGATCGCCGCACTGCAGGCAGAGACCGGCAAGCTTCAACGCGTTGATCGAAAAGAAGCCCTCGCACGCCTGTTAGAAAACCGCAAGATCATGTCGATTGAGGATGACGATGCTATTCGTGGCCTGATCAATGCCAAAGTGATGTCTAAATCGAATAACAAGATCCTGAAAAAGGCGCATAAAGCGGTTCGACATACAGCGCCAATGATCAAGGCCTTCCGTGAATGGATCACCTGGTTATTTGCCTTTGGTCTGGTCGGACTGGGTATGCAGATTACCATCGGTTCCATGAAGCAGGCGGGTGGACAACCGGCCATTATCGGTGGCGTGGTGGGACTCACCAAGGCGGTGCTCTCGCTTGGCGTGGTTCTGCTACTGGTCAGCGAAACAATTTAACCTATGAGGATAACATCATGAGTGAAGAAGACGAAAATCAACAATTCGATCGAGGTTCAGTCCTGTCGATATTTGGCAGCGACCGCATGGAAGACTTTATGGCATTAGGCTTTGCCCTGATCCTCGCCTTGTATGTGTATGTTTCGAACTAGCTGATCGTTATAAACGTTGTCCCGGTGCCTGTATATGCAGGCACCGGTTTTTAAACTTTCAGATTTTAAACCTGACGATATGTATACGGGTTAAAAACTCGGCCGGTTAATATCTAGAACTGTCGTATTCGTTTTATGTTGGTATTTTAATGAATTCTGTTAATCACGTACTACTGGCCAGCCATGGCACCGAAGGCGCAATAGCCGCCGAGCAAATGGCATTCAACATGTGTAACAAGGGTGCCAAACTGCACCACCTGATTGTGGTTCCCAGTTTTTGGCAAGGTACAACAGGTGATGACTGGTTAAACAA
>QILH01000112.1 GCA_003233255.1 Gammaproteobacteria bacterium
GATTAGGTCTGTTTGCAAACCTGCGTCCTGCCATCTTATACCCGCAACTGGTGGATGCCTCGACATTAAAGCCGGAAGTGGTCGCCGGACTGGATATTATGATCGTGCGTGAGTTAACCGGCGGCATTTATTTTGGTGAACCCCGCGGTATACGTGAACTTGAAAACGGTGAACTGCAAGGCTTTAATACGCTTGTTTATAAAGAATCTGAAATTCAACGTATTGCCAATGTTGCGTTTGATATCGCTCGAAAACGAAATAGTAAAGTATGTTCGGTTGATAAGGCGAATGTTCTGGAATGTACTGAACTTTGGCGCAATACCGTGATTGACTTACACAAAAGCAATGACGATATCAAATTGAGTCACATGTATGTGGACAATGCCTCAATGCAACTGGTGCGTGATCCCAGGCAGTTTGATGTGATGGTGACCACGAATATGTTCGGCGATATTCTCTCCGATACGGCTGCTATGTTAACGGGGTCTATTGGCATGTTGCCTTCGGCATCATTGAATGAAAGCGGCCTGGGCATGTATGAACCCATCCACGGTTCCGCTCCAGATATTGCCGGGCAAAATATTGCCAATCCATTAGCCACACTGTTATCGGTCGCGATGATGTTGCGCTATTCTCTTGATGAAAGTGAAATGGCCGATCAAATTGAACAGGCTGTGAGTGACGTATTAGATGATGGCTTACGCACCGCAGACATTTATAGCGACGGCATGCAAAAAGTCAGTACGACTGAAATGGGTGCGGCGGTGATAAATAAATTATAACTTTGTATTAAGTTATCCTGATGAGAAATAGCGTTGTATTTTGTCATCCTGAGCGGAGCGAAGGATCTTAAGTCCAGGGCGATGTTGCCGAGTTAACTTTGCAATGAATTATAAAATAACACGACTGCAATAAATTTTATAAATCATGAAAGAGCGGGAAAGTTCTTTGCTCGAATTTATGCAGTTTAAACATTTACATAGAGGTGGAATATGAAACGGGTAGGTTTAGTAGGTTGGCGCGGTATGGTTGGCTCGGTGCTGATGCAACGCATGCGCGAAGAAAAAGACTTTGAGGTTATCGAGCCGATCTTTTTTACCACGTCACAAACTGGTCAGGCTGGGCCCGATGTTGGTAAAGACATCCCCGCATTAAAAGATGCTAAAAACATCGACGAACTCAAGACAATGGACATCATTATCACCTGTCAGGGTGGCGATTACACCAAAGACGTTTATCCAGAATTGCGCGATGCCGGTTGGCAAGGTTACTGGATTGATGCGGCTTCAAGTCTGCGTATGGTGGACGACAGCATTATTGTTCTGGATCCGGTCAATCTCAATGTTATTAAAGAAGGCATCGACAGCGGCGTCAAAACCTACGTAGGTGGTAACTGCACGGTAAGTTTAATGTTAATGGCGATCGGCGGTCTGTTCGAAAAAGATCTGATCGAATGGGTGACGCCAATGACCTATCAGGCCGCTTCAGGTGCCGGTGCGCAGAATATGCGTGAGTTGATCAAACAGATGGGCATGATCCATGACGATGTAAAATACGTACTGGATGATCCCGCCAGTGCGATCCTGAATATTGATAAACAGGTGACTGATTTCATTCGCAGTGAACAATACCCAACGGAACACTGGCCGGTCCCATTGGCGGCCAGCCTGATCCCCTGGATCGATGTGGCGTTAGAATCCGGTCAAAGTAAAGAAGAATGGAAGGCGCAGGTTGAGACCAACAAGATTTTAGGTCGCAGTGATCATCCTGTGCCGATTGATGGCCTGTGTGTGCGGGTGGGTGCGATGCGCTGCCATTCACAGGCGCTCACCATTAAACTAAAAAGTGATGTACCCATTTCTGAAATTAGCGATATTATGGCGCAGGCCAATGACTGGGTTAAGGTCGTGCCGAATGATCGTGACTTAACCATGAGTGATCTGACGCCAGCGGCCGTGACCGGTACCTTAACCGTACCCGTCGGTCGGTTACGAAAGCTCAGCATGGGGCCGGAATATCTATCGGCCTTCACGGTGGGTGATCAATTACTGTGGGGTGCGGCAGAACCTTTGCGGCGTACACTTCGAATCTTACTTGATTCATAATTACTGGAACCCTGAGTCATGACCGATAAAAACGATAATGCGACGGTGAATATTGCCGTCGTTGGCGCGACGGGATTAGTTGGCAATGCCGTGCTCGAGCATCTTGCCGACTCTAACATTCCCGTTGGTCAATTGTATGCATTGGCGAGTGATAATAGTGAGGTTGAGTTTGTCGATTTTGGCAAACGCTCGCTGAGTGTACACTCGTCATCTGAATTTGATTTTAATCAGGTGCAATTATGTTTTTTTTGCACCCCCGCTGAGGTGGCCGCAGAATATTTACCGGTTGCCACGAAGGCAGGCTGTTATTGCATCGACTTTTCGAGCCACTCACGACTTGATGACAACGTGCCGTTAATTGTTAGCGGTGTAAATGAAAAAGCTTTGCAAGCCTTAGAAGGTAAAATAATTGCGAGCCCGGATAGCTCGGTCGTGCATCTTGCTCTGATTTTGGCCCCATTGAAAGAATTAGGCCCAGTTGAACGGATAAATGCGACCGTTTTGCGAGCGGTATCGGATATTGGCCGCAAAGGGATCGACGAATTATCGCAACAAAGTATTGCATTATTTAATCTAAAACCGATTAAACATGAACACTTTTCGGCGCAGGTTGCGTTTAATGTGTTACCGCATGTTAGCCATGCGGATGCGGACAACCGGTTCGCGACTGATTTACAGAACGAGTTATCCAGGGTTATGCTCGATGATGCCCTGTTATTAAACGTTTCTCTGGTTCAGGCTCCGGTTTTTTATGGACATTCAATGACGTTGCAACTTGAATTTAGTCAGGATGTGGAGCTGGCCCAGGTAACTCGTTTGCTTGCGGCTGCGGGCGATCTACACTTAACAGGTCAGACCGCAAATCGGCCGGACTCAGTATCGGATGCTGTTAACCAGAAGGGGGTTTTTCTGGGCTGCGTGAGAGCGGATCCGACCTGGCAGAATGGAATCAACCTGTGGGCGGTGGCCGATAATATTCACCAGGGAGCCGCAATTAATGGTGTTCAAATAGGTGAAATTTTGGTAAAAAGCTATTTATAAGCTATAGTTACACAAAACTTATAAAGATTTTTCGAGGTTTTATTGCCCAAACCCATGAACTACAAGCTATTTTGCTATTTTCGTGGGTTGCGTGTGGGAGACGCAAAAATGCTAGAAAGGTTAAGATTACCAGTAAAGATGGCTACAGGGGTTCTTGTGGCGTGGTTTTTTTCATTACCCATAACGGTTAATGCGTTAGGGTTTGGAAATATTAATATGAAGTCGGCTTTAAATGAGCCGCTTGTGGCCGAGATTGAATTGCTCTCGGCAACGCCCGATGACATCAAGGTTCTGCAAATAAAACTGGCTTCTAAAGAGGCTTTTTTACGTGCCGGTGTTGATCGTTCTTTACTTCTTTTAAAAATAAAATTTAATGTCGTTAAGCGCGGTGGTAAGTACTATATCAATCTTCGCACGCAAGAATCGGTGCGCGAACCGTTCTTGAATTTCCTGTTAGAGATGAACTGGAAGAGTGGACGGATGTTGCGTGAGTACACTGTCTTACTGGATCCCCCTGACCGCGTTCAGCAACAGCAGATTGCCAGAGCACCTGAAACCGCACCTGCGGAAACATTTGTTGCTCCAGCGCCCAGCCCTGTCGTCCCTGAACCTGTACCGGCAGCCGTTGTGGCTCCTGAACCCGTACCCACGCCTGCCCCAGAACCGATTGC
>QILH01000231.1 GCA_003233255.1 Gammaproteobacteria bacterium
GCTATAAAGGTCACATCGATATGCTCGGTGAAGATATTCTGCAAATCTATATGGATACATATCGAATCTAATGTAGTGCTGGCATCGCATCAATTCGTTTAAATTTATAGTGGTGCCATAACCGATAAAATCGTCTTATCTCTTTTGTAATTGATTGGCTTTCTCCAAACTTTACCATTTTAAGGTGTAAGTTATAGCAGTAATTTTTTGCATACAAATTGGCAAGCTCGTATCGCTTACGTTGGGCAAAGGTTAAATCCAGGCAAAAAGAAACCTCGTTAAAAAGAATTTCACATAAATTAACGGGCAGGATTCCGTTTGTCTGAGTGGCCAGTAAGGATGCGCAAAGTACGTATTTATCCACTTCGGCCTGAAGCTCGAGTTCTAATTGTGAAACAGGTCGATGATGCGAGGCACTCCAGATAAGATAAACAAAATGGCTAATGCCTTCAGCGACCAAACAAAAGGCGTTAAGATTATCCTGATTCAGGTTTTCAAATGGGTTGTTAACCGATAGCGTTTCAATAGTCGTTTTATCCAGGTAGAGGCCAAGATCAAAGCCATCTTTAGTTTCCTGAATGAATAATGATTCCAGTGAATCATGAGAATTACTGACCGATCTATATATATTGAATCGCTCCGTATCATGAAATACAAATTGATTAATATCGTAATCGGTTTGTATTTCGTAGATATTTTCCAGGTAACGTTGAAGTAAAAAGAGGTTAATAAGGCTGTTCCTGTGTGACCCAAATTATGCTGTACACCGTTTATAAGTATAATCACTAATTTTAAATATAGTGGTTTAATGGCTCTGTTTGGCTCTAAAAAGGTGAAATACTCGCTATTATGGGAAAGCCGTAAATTGAGCTTAAAATATTGCTGACGGCATTAGATTGTTAAATTTTGTTATAAATATCAGGTATACATGGGGTTAGCGAGACAGGCGGTCGGTTTTTATTGATATTTGGCGGAGTATTGTTAATTACAATTTGTAATCAATGCGTTAGAATGTCTAGTAAATATGGGTAATTAGGTATACTTAGACTAAGTGATATTACGATATTATCTTGAAGGTATACAGAGGCTTTAGTAAATGTACAGTCAACAAACACAGGCAGGCGAAAATTCGATGATGCATGAACGACGCACCCGCCGTCGGATTTCATTTAAACGCCCAATCCGTATTACCACATCATCGGGTGATAAGGTCTCGCTGATGTGTGTTGATTTTTCGATGGAAGGCATTGGTTTTCTTTCGGTAGAGCCTCGTGATATCGGTGATATTCTGCATGTTTCACTAAACATAGGAAATAATGGCCGCACCCACATATTAGATGCATTAGGCGAAGTCGTGCATCGACGATATAAAGACAAGAAGTTTTACGTCGGTATGCGTTTCTATAAAGAAGCGTAACTAACGCTATAGCTTTTCTCTCCAGTCAAATTTAACCGCCGGATGGCGGTTTTTTTGAACGGGTTAAGCGATAATATTAGCGGTGATAATCAGTCCGACCATGACGCCAATAATGATTAATACAGTATAACCAATGCGAATGCCCATTTGTTTATCTTCGGCGTGCATAATCAAACTCCTCAGATCAGTCAATTTATACAACTCTAACGAAAGTTCCTGTGGTAGTTATTGATCTAGATCAATATGTGGTGGGCTAATGACTAAAAGTGATATGCGCTAAAATAGCTACGTTGCAGGCAGGTGACCAGATGTTTTTCAAAATTAGAGTTGTTGTTCTGTATTGCACCTAAATTTAGCTTATTTTCAATCGAGAGCAAAAACTCGAAAAGATCGGGTTCAATCAGATCAATATGCGAGTCGAAGCCATTACGCCAGATGGTAAAATAACGTGGTTTGATATCTAAGTTGATATTTTCTGGGGTGTCGGCCTGGCCATTTTGATTAGCTGACCAGATCAAATCGACGGGGTAAGATGAAGCTAATAATGTCATTGACGGCACCAGGGAGAGATACAGGGACTGAAGTTTTGCGCTATCGAAGCTGAGTAACGGGGTAAAGTCCTCGAGCGTAATATCAGCAGTCTGGTAGGCGCGGTGCCAGCCCCATTCAAGGCGGATAACATCCGATAAATATATCAGTTCGTCTACGGGTTTAAACTGTTCGGCAAATTCTGCAAATGTTTCGCTGTATTTATTGATATCTAAAGATTGACAGGGTGTTTGTGTTATATAACGAAGACACATGGCCTCGAAAAATTCACCGCCCAGTAAACGTTGGGTGACCGGGTAGATATCTTTCATCGCCTTTAGCAGGCCGCCCTGATAGCTGTTGCGATATATATCCAGTTGTTGCTGAGCACTTCGAATGCGGCCATCTAATTGTTTATAAACACGGTCATCTTTGCGTAACAGGCCATCCATAAACTGTTTTTGCAATTCAGGCAGCATGGGTCTGAGCTCTGTCCAGGATTTGTTCTGCCTTGTTGGCTTCTTGTTGTAAGACCTGAAATTCAGGGATGTCATTGTCCCACTCAATCAACGTGGGGCGTGCGCCAAAACGCTTTATGGCCTCATGATAAAGCTCCCAGACTGGAGCATGAATCGTTTGGCCGTGTGTATCGAGCAAGTAATCGCCCTGTTCCTCATAGCCTGCCAGATGCATTTCTTTTATGCGATTTTCTGGCATCAAGGCCAGGTATTCTTTGGCATCAAACTGGTGATTAAAGGCACTAACGTAAATATTGTTGATATCTAATAACAGGTGGCAGTCTGCAAGTTCACAGACATAGGCCACAAATTCGGCTTCAGACATTTCTGAAGTTCGATATTGCATATAACTGGAAACGTTTTCTATTAGAATCTGGGTGTTTAGATAATCCTGTGCCTGTATGATTCGGTCGGCAACATGTTGCGCGGCTTCTTCGGTATAGGGCATGGGTAAAAGATCATGCACGTATTCATTCTGGAAACCTGTCCAGCATAAGTGATCAGAGATCAAAGCAGGCTGATAGGTATTTATCGCTTTTTTTAACAGACCAAGATAATTTTTATTCAACGGATCACATGAACCGAGTGACATACCAACGCCATGAAAGGTCAGTGGATAGAGTTCACTAAAGTCGCGTAGGTGTTGTTGAATTTGTCCGCCATGTCCCAGGTAGTTATCGATTAAAACCTCGAACCAGGGGGTAGTGGGTTTCTCACGTTTTACATACTCATAATGTTCAGCACGCAACCCGATCCCGACTCCGGAAATCGGATTGCGTGCGATCACATTTTTTGACTCTTGCTCAGTCAATCTTAACTGGCTTTTTTCTTTAAGGTTGAACCGGTGATCTTTTCACAGGTACCTTTAGGTAAATAGATCCATTCTTCTGCATCGTTATCTTTTGAAGCCTGACCGGCACAGTTATGTTTACTGGTACCACATGAATTCATGCCTTTTTTGACTATACCAGCGCATTTTTCATGCCCTTCCCAGGTTGGTTTAGCCGCCTGAGCCTGAGCCGCGAGTCCTACGCCAAAGGCGATTGCACTCATTAGAGCCAGATTTTTTGTTAATTTCGTTTGCATAAGGTTGTCCTCCAAATAGAACTGGGGTTAAATTCAAATAATATGACTGAGCTACTCGTTTTGGCCATATGAAGCCGTAATCATGTCGCGCAGTTACTAGAGGAGACCGAAGCCGGTGCTAAAAGCTTACCAATAAATTTAATTATTTTTTGTCAGCATTTTCAGGAAATTGGGGTCTAATTACGTATGAGCAGAGCAGAATCGACATTCGAGGCATTGGTTAACGCCTATTCGAAGGATCTTTACCGCTATGCCTATTGGTTAT
>QILH01000222.1 GCA_003233255.1 Gammaproteobacteria bacterium
CGCCAATTGATACCCGTTGACCTCCCAACGAGCAATATCCCCCTCCAGGCCGGAATGATGAATTCCCGCCGCTGCAAGTGCCGCCATACTCGCAGCGCGCCCCTCTTCACCAAAATCACGCGCGTGATTATTGGCCAGACTCATCACATCAAATCCTGCTGCAACAAGATTGTGCACATAAGCGGGGGGCGTTCGGAACAGGTAACAGCGTTCCGGATTCTTACATTTTTTCGCGGGTTCCCCACCAACCAGCAGACTGCCTTCGTAATTACCGAAGGTCACATCAGCATTAGCTAATATAGATGCCACCCCTGATAGTAACTGCTTACCCTCAACAGGAGGCAGATGATTCTTCGGATAATCCGTGCCCAGCATCACATCGCCGACGGCAATGATATGCAACGGCTCTCGTTCAGGTAATGACGGTGAAGGTGTGTCGTGGCTCGTGCTGTCTGTTTTAGCCGTCGTAACACTTTGCTCTGTAGTCGCCTGTAGTAGCGTGTCACTGGTACTAGTAGCCGTAGACGTTGTTTCAGACACATTGGCACAGGCCACGAACTGCAAACACACTAAAGTCAGCAGAAAATGACGAGTAAACTGAATAATATTAGGGAAAATAGAAGAACAAGACACGGTTAACGATCTCTATTAATGAAAAGAAACCGACGGGTCGCCAGGAATATTAGAATATACTAACGAGTGGCGTGGATATATTTTTTCGGATTGACCGCCCGACCATTAACCATCACTTCGAAATGGACATGGGGACCGGTTGAACGACCCGTGGTACCCATTTTAGAGATGACCTGGCCTTTCTTCACCGCCTCACCCACACTCACCAGGTTTTTCAGGGCATGCCCATAACGGGTAACGTAACCATTACCATGGTTGATCTCAACCAGGTTGCCGTAACCCGAACGTTTACCGGAATAGGTCACAACACCCGCCGCGACGGCGACCACATCTGAACCGAGCTTACCGGCAAAATCAACCCCGGAGTGATGAACACGGCGACCCGAGAAAGGATCGGTACGAATACCAAAATAGGATGACAACCAGCCACGTGACACAGGACGACCCGTGGGCATCACTTCCGCCTGTAAATTACGGGTCATGAGCATGGTTTCAAGGACATCGAGCTGTTGGCTACGATCATCCAATTGTGCAGAAAGGCCATTTAAAGCCGCGATAAAATCGGGAACTTGCAGGGGACTGCCCGTAGCCGCCGCTGGGCCACCTTGAGCTGGCGGGCTGGCAAAATCAAACTCGCCCTTATCCAGTTTGGCCATATGAGTCAAACGACCCCCGAGGGCATCCAGTCGAATCACATGTGCCTGTAATTTACCCAGTCTGAGCGCCAGGGCATTGAGATTATCTTCCGCTTTATGGGTCACTTCGGTTAGTTGTAATCGCTGCGCATCCAGTTCGGCTTGCACGGCAATCGTTAGATCATCGGGATTGGCCTGCATATGCGCAACACCCATCTGATAACCGGCATAAATAAGAACAGCCGGTAATAGAACAAAAAAGCCCGTCAACACCATCGCCAATTTCTGATGACTTAGTGTAACAAGGCCCGAGCACCCTTTTTTACGTCTCAATACAACGATATTCATTTTTCACACGCCACTGAACCAGTAATAAGTACTGGCTTCTCAATTAGTTATCGGTTAGGTAACATTTAACTTTATTTTTATTTACTTAAGGACTGATTTAAAACACAATCCTGAAAGCGTTCGACAAAATTTAACGAAGCCGAAAGTAAATAGCAAGCTAAATTTACCCAATGATTATGAAATTAAGTCGGTCAGTAAACAAGGTTCTTGTAGAGGCGAATGATGATCTTGCGATCCTGGTCACAAGAACAAGGCAATTATCCTATCTAACCCAGGTTTTACGGCAGCAATTAGAGTCCGATCTGGCAATACACTGTTATATAGGTAAAGTTGATAAAGACGCTCTGGTTATCCTGGTTGACTCGGCCGCCTGGGCAAGCAAGTTACGTTTTTATTCGCAAACACTGTTACCGCAATTACAGATGGCCCACCACAGCTTCGCCTCACTCCAGCAGATCAAGATAAAAATACTCAGCCAATCGGTTACCTTGCCCGAACCGGTCTATCAACGACCAACAATGAATAAAGAGAATGCAAAGGGACTCAATACGCTTGCCGACAGTATAAAAGATGTCGAATTACAAGCGGCATTAGTGCGTCTCGCAAAACGCGCCAAATAGATAATTGCTATAAATTCAGCAACTTAGATAGTAAAGTTTAGTTGGCCTGCTGGACAGGTTGCATGAATGAAATCGGGGCCTTGTCTTCATCTTCAAAGGTCACCAGATCCCAGGCATTTTCATTGGCAATCAACTCACGCAATAAACGATTATTGAGCGCATGGCCGGATTTATGACCGCTAAAGGCACCGATCAGGCTGCGACCCAATAGATAGAGATCACCAATGGAATCCAGAATCTTGTGTTTTACGAATTCATCCATATACCGCAAGCCGTCTTCATTCAAAACACGGTAATCATCCAACACCACGGCATTATCGAGGCTCCCGCCTAGAGCTAAATTGCTGGCACGCAGGGTTTCGATTTGGTTCATGAAACCAAAGGTTCGCGCACGTGATATCTCTTTAACAAACGAGGTGGTCGAAAAATCGACTTCGGCTGTTTGATGGGCTTCCTTAAAGGCCGGATGATTAAACTCAATTGAAAAACCCACTTTAAAGCCCTCAAATGGTTCAAATTTGACCCATTTATCGCCATCTTGAACTTTAACCGTGCGTTTTATACGAATGAACCGTTTTGGTGCATTTTGTTCCGCAATACCCGCTGACTGAATTAAGAAAACAAACGGCCCGGCACTACCATCCATGATAGGCACTTCCGGCGCATTTAAATCGATATATGCATTGTCGATGCCAAGCCCTGCGAGGGCAGAAAGCAGGTGCTCGACCGTCGAAATACGTACACCGTCTTTTATTAATGTCGTCGAAAGTGTGGTATCGCCTACGTTTTCAGGGGTAGCAGGAATCTCAACCGGATCGTCCAGATCAACGCGTCTAAAGATAATTCCCGTGTCGGGAACCGCGGGCCGCAATGTTAAATAAACTTTTTGCCCGGTGTGTAGACCAACACCGGTTGCCCGTATTACGTTCTTTAATGTACGTTGCTTAATCAAGGTTAAACCCCTAGCCTTTTATATCTTTATAATAAATATGCAATATATTTGCCATATACCAGTAACAATCATTAACGGCATATCTCTCAGCCGGTGATGATAAATCAACCACTGCGATTCGGCAACATTTTATAGCATAGCGTCTTTTGCATATAAATCTTTAATTCAACTACAATTTTCCCTAATTGCTGATTAAATATGCACGTTTCAACCCGGAAACCGATTTAAGTTTAATCCGCCTGGCGTCGTAAAAAGGCAGGAATATCCAGATAATCCATGTTTCCGGATGCCTCACCGTCATACTTTTCACCCGACACCTTCTTACGAATTACCGTTGGTCGATCCAGCTTCTCGTAATCCACTTCGCCGTTGTTGGTTCGATCAATCACTAACTTTGGCGAGTCCGAATGTTCAATGCCACCGCCTAATCCAGTCGCGACTACTGTGACACGCAATTCACCGTCGAGTTCAGGATCAATGACGGTACCCACGACCACGGTCGCATTTTCAGAAGCAAAAGATTTAACCGTATTGCCCACCTCTTCAAATTCACCAATGGCCAGATCCATGCCGCAGGTAACATTCACCAGGATTCCACGT
>QILH01000100.1 GCA_003233255.1 Gammaproteobacteria bacterium
CCGGTATCATCGATCAAACCATCCTGGCCATGAGTGGTAAATGGATCCAATGCCACATCGGTGATCACGCCTAGCTCTGGAAAGGCCTGTTTCAGTGCACGCACCGCACGCTGCGCCAGTCCATCGGGATTGAATGCCTCACGCGCATCTTCGGTTTTTTTATCCGCCGCCGTTACCGGGAACAAGGCCACCGCAGGAATGCCCAGGTTCAGCAACTGTTCAGCTTCTTTTAGTAGATTGTCGATACTGACACGTTCAACGCTGGGCATTGAGGGCACTGCTTCTCGCAGATTATGACCGTCAAGTATGAACATCGGGAGAATAAGGTCATTGGCCGTTAACTGCGATTCGCGCATCAGGCGACGAGAAAAATCGTCACGCCGCATACGTCGCATCCGTATACCGGGAAAGGCCCCGCGGCGGGTATCAAATTGACTCACACATCCTCCTTATACGTAAAGGGTTTGCTATAGTTTAAGGCTTACCATAGCATATGCAATCCAGGAACTGATCATCGTTCAGGGCGTCAAATAAATTGAACATGTCTGTTAAGCAGGCAAGATATTTAGACAAGATTGAGACAGGGGATACCATGAGACACTCTATCCAGCGCAATAACCACTCAATGGGGTCAGACTCCATTGAAACTCTGGGATCGATCGGGCTTCAATGGAGTCTGACCCCATTGAAACTCGGCATGCTGGCTGCCACCGTGATGATCCTGGCGATTAGTCTTGCCCATGCGGCAAGCAACTCGAACCCAAAGATCCTGCTGGAATCGATTTCGACGAACATGATCACCGCGCTCAATGAAAATCGCGCCAAAATTAAGACCGATCACAAACTGACCCAGCAACTCATTGAAAAAAACCTGCTGCCCCACATCGACTTTATCAATGCCTCAAAAGAAGTGTTAGGACAACACTGGGACAGCGCCACAAAACAGCAAAAGATAGGCTTTATTAAGGCGTTTCGTAGCCTGCTACTTAATTTCTATTCATCGGCTTTAACCGAATATTTAAACAGCCACGATGGTCTGCTGGACCCAAATTTGATGGAATTTCTGGATCCAGGCAAGATCACCTCCAAGTACGTTACCGTGCGCTCATTAGTCAAATCAAGTTCGGGCAAAGCGGTGCCGATCAATTATGAGATGACCCTCACCCGCAAAGGCTGGAAGATATTTGATGTCAGCGTAGAGGGCGTTTCGGTCATTACCACCTATAAATCCAGCTACGCCCATGACATTGATCAAAAAGGACTGGATGAGTTAATTAATACGATAAATACGCATAATAAAAAACTGAAAACGGCTCAAAAATAATAAATCTGAATCAAATCAGTTATTTAGTTTATTAGTCATGCTATTCTGCATGCACACCCGACAATGCCCCTATAATTATTACCGTTAAAGATCCGGGCGCAGGAACCGATACATAATCAGTAAGAATTGGTTAGATTCCCACCAGGGTGTCGCCAGGCACGGAAGCATAACCCGTACAATTAGCGAGCCCATGCAAGAAATTCTATTCATCGAACATTCGGCAACCTTACGGCATGCACTGAAAAAAAGTCTGGTACGCCATAGCTACACGGTCGATATCCATGACAACTTTGAAACCGGACTTAAGAAACTTACCGAACAGCCCGAGCGCTATGAGGCCATCATTTTAGGTTGGCCGGAAGAAAATAATACCAGCACCGATGAAATGCTCGCGATCTTATGCGACCCGCCTTACGATGGAATTCCTTTAATCGTCCTGGCCCACGAAGCAGACTCCGCCAAAATTGGTTGGGTATCCAGCCGCGTTAATAGTGCCTTTATTATGTGGGACACCTTTGACGATGCGGTCAAAACCTTGCCGCAATTACTGACCCTGCACTTTACTGAGCCGTTTTGTGATATTGAGACCGATCTTCCCATTAAAGTACTGCTGGTTGACGACTCGCCTACCGCACGCGTGAAATTCCGAAAAATTCTTGATAGCAGTGGATACCAGACCACAACTGCATCGTGCACTAACGAGGCTCTGGAATTCGCTCAACAACAACATTTTGATATTGCCATCATTGATTATTTCATGCCGGACGAAAATGGTGATGTGTTATGTAAAAAATTACGCAGCAACCCATGCACCGCCAATATTCTACCCGCGGTTCTGACCAGCACGTATTCTGATCGTGTTATCCAGAGCTCACTGGCCGCGGGTGCCGTAGAGTGTATGTTTAAAAATGAATCCGACGCCTTGTTTAAGGCGCGGCTTTTTGCCATGAGCCGCAACATTCGCATCACCAACCGAATTGAACAGGAACGAATCCGCCTTGAAGGTATCCTGAGTTCGGTCGGTGATGGCGTTTATGGTGTTAATACCAGTGGTATTATTACTTTTGTCAACCCGGCCACCCGACAAATTCTTGGCTATAAAGCCGACGAGGAACTGATTGGTAATCACCCGGATGCATTATTCCACAAATATGAAAGCGTAAACTCCTACGCCAGCACTATTGACCTGCATTATCTTGAACAGGCTATTCAAGAAGGCAAGGAGATGCATGGCATTGAATCCATATTTACCCGCACCGATGGCACCCCAATACAAGTTGAGCTCACTATCTTTCCATTGCGTATTGATGGCAAACACGAAGGAGCCGTGGTCGCCTTCCGCGATATTTCGGTTAGAAAATTACTGGAAGAAGAGCTTAAATGGCAGGCCAATCACGACCCCTTAACAAAATTACTTAACCGAAAATATTTAGAAGATCAGCTGGATCACGAAGTACAGCGTTTGAAACGTTCTGATGAAATCAGCGCGCTGGTCTACATTGATCTGGATCGATTTAAATACATTAATGACACCATCGGGCACGCGGCCGGTGATCAGCTATTAATTGAAATCAGTCAACAACTTCTCAGCCGGTTGCGTAAATCGGATCTGCTGGGACGACTTGGTGGAGATGAATTTGGCATTGTATTACGTAACGTCGACCATGATGAGCTTTTTAAGGTGGCCGATCATTTTAGAGAAATATTTTCCAACTATGATTTTATCCGCGAAGGTCGATCCTATAAAATACACGCCAGTATTGGCGTCGCGATAATCGACTCTGAAACAACCTCTCACGGCGAAGTACTGGCAAATGCTGACATTGCCTGCCACATTGCGAAAGGACAGGGACGAAATTCAACGCATATTTATAATCCTGACCATCATGAAAAATCGGTCATGGATTTAGAACTTGGCTGGTCAACTCGCATTCAAACCGCACTGGAAAAAGATAACTTTCATTTATATTTCCAGCCCATCATGCCGCTGGCCGAACTTGACCTTGATGATTTGCCAGAAGAAGGCAACCTGCTTGAGTACCTCGTCAACAATCATTCAAACTATTGTAACACCTATGAAGTCTTATTAAGATTACACAACAGTCATGGTGAGCCCATTTCTCCAAATGCCTTTTTGCCAACCGCTGAACGGTTTAATATGATGCCAGAGATCGATCAATGGGTGCTCGGCGCCGCCATGAAACGCATGGCCGCACTTGAACCCGAGCAGGATAACATCACCTTCACCATTAACCTCTCAGGCCAGAGTCTGGATCCCGATGTGCTCGTGCCGTTATTTAACGATGGCATTAAAAAATACAAACTCGATCCAGCCCGCTTTCTATTTGAAATCACTGAGACCACGGCCATCAACGATACCTACGCTGCCGGCATACTCATTAGTGAATTGCGAAAATTAGG
>QILH01000168.1 GCA_003233255.1 Gammaproteobacteria bacterium
ACTAATGCATAGCCACCCATGAAGTTCGCAGTCGGGTCGAAGATATGCATCGAACCACCCCGGCCACCCGACGATCCCGTCTCTTTGCCATACAGCTCGGCCATAATTTCTTTAGCCGGCGCGCCGGCTTTCATGGCATGCACGTGATCACGGTAGCCGGTAATCACATAGTCGCCCTTCTCACCGACGCCGACGTTGGCCATTTCCAGCACCCCGGTGGCCACGGCCTCCTGGCCAGAATATAAATGCAGGAAACCACCGATCTTGCGTTCGACGTAGGCCTCGAAACACCGGTCTTCGAATCGGCGGTAGAAAATCATGTCGCGTAACAGACGTATTTTGTCGCTGTCGTTCATTGAAAATCCTTAAGAATGCTTAAATTTAAAATAGGGCCAACCTGTTGATTATTTATTCACCGACCCTGTACCTGAAAGGCGCGTATCATCGGCTTTTTCGCATATAAAATCAAGGAAACCCCCTCTCTTACTAAGGTGAATAACCCATTTTCACGTTCCTTATCAAATGCTTGCAGCTAAGATTCGTTTTCTTTGATCCTGGTCGTAAAGTGAAAATGGATATGGCCGACTTATACTTTGTGCAAATAAAGAGTATATATATGGTATGAACGCGGTAAACGAACATATTTTAGCCGAACAAACCATCCATGCCTGGTGTATCGATCTATCAAAAAGTATTAAGCAGCAAGATATCGAAAAACACATGCAACTGGTTTCTCAACGCGTGCAGGTCTATGGCATGCCAACCAAAGACACCATTAATTATCGACAATGGAAGTCACGACGTAAAAATGAATTTGCCAACGATACCTTACTGGCAATAAACTTTAGAGAAATGCGCCTGATCAGCAGTACACCCAAACGATTGCGCTTTAATACTCAGGAAACCATGTTGGGTAATAACGGAAAAATGGTGTTGTTAGATAAAAATATTACCCTGGAATTCGAAGACGATCACAGCTGGCGTGTTATTGAAGAAAAAGTCAATTCATGGCGGGTTAAAAAACTGGATCTGGCTAATTTTTAAAACGACCCTTTTATCAGGCAATAGACGTTAAATTAGATCCCGATGCGGAAAGAATAAATAACAACAATCCCACGTGCCTTTCGAGGGATTCCAGTGTATAAATATAAACAATAGAATATGATTCCTGCGTACCATCTTAATTCATAAATAGATCCCCTCACAAGGGAAAACAAACAGGAAATTACAATGAGCAACAAGGATAAATCCTGGCGCACCGAAAAAGACAGCATGGGCGAACTGCAGGTTCCGGCCGATGCGTTATACGCGGCGCAAACACAACGTGCAGTTGATAACTTTCCGATAAGTGGCCTCACCATGCCACGTGCCTTTATTCGCGCCCTCGGCTTAGTAAAATCATGCTGTGCCGTGGCGAATCATGGTCTGTCTTTACTGGATGAAAACATTGCCGCCGCCATTCAACAAGCCGCGGAACAGGTCGCCAGTGGCGAATTTGATCAACACTTTCCAATTGATGTCTTTCAGACCGGCTCGGGCACCAGCACCAATATGAACGCGAATGAGGTAATCGCCAATCTGGCGACCCAACAACTTGGCGACCCCGTTCATCCCAATGATCATGTCAACATGAGTCAGAGTTCCAATGATGTCATCCCGACTACCATTCACGTCAGTGCCTGCCTGGAGATCGAAGATAAATTATTACCGGCAATACAATCTTTAATTGAAGCCATCGGTGTTCGTGCAACAGAACTCAATGACGTCACCAAAACCGGGCGCACACATTTAATGGATGCCATGCCGGTTACCTTTGGACAGGAATTACGCGCATGGTCGACACAACTTAAAAACGGAATGTACCGCATCCAGGCTTCGTTAACCCGCATGCGTGCCCTGCCACAAGGTGGAACCGCCGTGGGCACTGGCGTGAATGCCCATACCGAATTTGGTGAACGGGTTGCCATCGCCTTAAAAGCCCGAACCGGTTTTGCCTTCACGACCATGGAAAACCCATTCGTTGGTTTAGCCAGCCAGGATACGGCGGTCGAAATGAGTGGCCAGCTTAAAACGCTGGCCGTCACACTCATGAAAATAGCCAATGATTTACGCTGGATGAATTCAGGCCCCTTAGCCGGTTTAGGAGAAATTGCCCTACCCGCATTACAGCCTGGCAGCTCCATCATGCCCGGCAAGGTTAACCCGGTTATCCCTGAAGCCGTCGCGCAGGTATGCGCGCAAGTGATCGGTAACGATACCACCATCACCCTTGGCGGACAGAGTGGTAACTTCCAGTTAAATGTTATGTTACCGGTCATCGCCTACAACCTGCTGCAAAGTATCGAATTGCTCGGCAATGCCTGTACTGTATTAGCGGACAAAGCCATCAAAGACTTCCAGGTTAATCGCGATAATATTAATAACGCGCTGGAAAAAAACCCGATCCTGGTGACCGCTTTAAACCGCGTAATTGGTTATGAGAAAGGGGCCGCCATTGCAAAAAAAGCCTACGCCGAAAAACGTCCCATTCTTGAGGTCGCTCAGGAAGAAACCGATTTAACAAAAGACGAACTCAAAAAATTACTCGACCCAACCAGACTAACCAAAGGTGGGATAGAGTAAAACCTCTGGGATTAAAGAATTTATTTTAAGCAACTAAAGAATAAAACAATATTACGTCCTGCCGAATGTTTGACACCGTCTGTTGAAAAAATAATCACGTCTAATTGACGGCCTTAACTTAATTCTTTTAAAGCTAAAATCACCCGACTGCGCCTGAACGCTGAACGATAGGCTTCAGCTTGTGGGAATAATTGATAAGCCTGTTCAAGATAAATTACAGCTTGCGCTACACAACATTCTGTATCCCAGAGACTCATACCAATCTGGAATGCGAACTCGGCAACCATCGCATCATCGTTATTACTTGCGAATTGTGCGTCAATCGTTAACCTGGATTTATGAACATCAAAGAAGATCATGTAACGAGTTGCTTCCCTCTGTCGCGCAGCGGCATGTTCAAACACGCTACAGGCCACCATCTGCTCATCCTCATCATGACATACGCCGGTACCACGATGAACCGCATATTCAGGTACGCCTTCAGGTGGCCTTAGTGGGCAATTTAATCGGCCATTGCCGAATAATGGCGCAGACAGCAACTGAACTGAATTATCAGAATTAAACTGGAGAACGGCCTTTGGTGTCACTCCACCACGATATAAAACTCGATAACGTGTGTCTCCAGATCGGTAATCCTGGCAACTATAACGGTAACTCAGACCACTAAAACTGGACTGACATATTTTGCTATGGCCATCAGCAAGCGTGTCATAAGGAAATAAATCAAGGCATTCGTTCGCCATTATCTGATTGGGCAGTAGCAGCGCAAAACCACTTACAACGAATTTCAGATATCTCACAAATACTATACTTCTAAAAAGCAACATCACGCATCTCCTATACTTCAACAGATTAGTCCATCAGACCTCCATCCTTGTCTATATAGTTATTATGTGACTTATTTATACAGAAAATATGAGCAATACCTGTGCCATTCAGAACCTCCTTGAAACATTGCTAACGTTCAGAATAGCCTTATCGGGTCTGCGTCGAATTGGCATAAAGTGTCAAAAAAATGCCCTTTTGACCATTTTCAAATCCAATACTTTTATGCCGGAGAAAAACAACTAAAATCCAGAGTTGTCCCGTAAA
>QILH01000185.1 GCA_003233255.1 Gammaproteobacteria bacterium
CTAAAATAAAATGTCGTGATTGCGGATCAATGCCAACCGTCGGCTCATCTAATATTAATAATTCTGGAGAATTCAGCAACCCTATCGCAAGGTTTAACCGTCGCTTCATGCCTCCCGAATAAAACTGAACCTGACGATCCATAAAGCTGGATATGCCTGTCAACTCTACTGCCTGCGAGATAGCCTCTTTTTTCGAAGGTATGTTTTTATAAAGACTCACAAAGAAATTTAAATTTTCATGCCCCGTCAGCTTTAGATAAAAAGCATATTCCTGAGGCACTATCGAGAGGTTTTGCAAAATCAGCTTCCGTTTGTTTGAAAAACATCGGCCATTTATAAAAATATCACCTGAATCCACGGCGATTAATCCGCAAATAATCGAAATTAAGGTCGATTTACCTGCGCCATTTGGCCCGAGCAAACCAAACAGATCGCCTTGCTCCACCTCCATATTAAAGTTGTCAAACAGTAGAGGTTGCTTTGAATAGTGAAAGGATAACTTGCGTATTGAAATCATATTTTATTAAATAAATGAACCGAAATAAAATCCAACCCCTGTCTTAACCCTTCAACAGAGCGGCGCTTATCGTTATTATATTTTCTGCTTTTTACTCTCACAAAATCACCTCTACAGGGGCATTATCGTGGCCTGTGGCCTAAATCCATTATGCGATTAACGTACGCATGATCTGAACACGTTTTTTAAACGGGTATTCCTGATTAAAGTAGTATTTATTTTACGTTGTAATCAACACGACTCCAAGGTCTAAATTAAGTTAAAAACATACCAATAAATCTTGTCCTCTCCTGCTTGAAACAAACTGTACTAAATAATAGCCATATTGCAGACTCTCGGACAAAATCATACTAACATGCGGACGTATGAAGTTTTTGCTGACAAACAGGTAAAATTCACCGAAAATATACGCTCTAATTTATTAAAAGTAGCATCCAATGGAAAAAACCATTACTCCGCTGACCAGCATCAGAGAAGTTAAGCCCAATAGTTTTATCTTTGAAAAACCGGCTTCCATTCCCGCGCATGCCTGTGAAGATATGATCAGTCGCTTTGAGCAATATAAAGACGATCAATATCCAGGGCGTATTGGACAACAGGCACAGGAAGATAAAAGCATCAAAAAATCAACCGATTTAGTTGTCAGTGGCAAAGCACACTGGAAAGATGTTGACCGCGGTCTATTTTCATCGCTAGGTGTGGCGATAAAAGAATTTCGTGAAACCTATCCCTATTTTAAAGGTCCCTTCAAGGATATGGGCTACGCCATTCAACGGACCGAACTCAGCGAACATTATCACTGGCATATTGATGGAGGCTCGCATGAATTCAGTCAACGACAACTGGTTGCGGTGTGGTATTTAAATGATGTGGCCGGCCCCGGCGGCGAAACTGAATTTCTGTTTCAGGATGTTAAAATAAAACCTGAGCAAGGCAAGCTGCTCTTGTTTCCTCCTTTCTGGACGCATGAACACCGAGGCGTCACTCTTGAACAAGGTATAAAATACATCGCCACCACATGGGTAGTATTCGCTTAATTTGGCGCCTGATAATCTGCCTGCGCATATTTCAATGAACTCGATAGACACTATTCATTTAATACAGCCACAACAACAAGCGGAATGGGATCAATATTATCACCTACGCTGGGAGTTATTACGCAAGGCATGGCAACAGCCGCCTGGTAGTGAGCGTGACAAACATGAATCGAATGCCTTTCATATTATGGCAACCAACTCAGCCGGAATAATGCTAGGTGTAGGAAGAATTCATAAGTCGAATTCATATTTCGCACAGATACGTTTCATGGCGGTGAAAAAAGAATACCGGCGAACAGGCATTGGGCATAAAATTCTCGCGGCGCTGGAAACACAGGCTTCGGTATGGAAGGTTGAGTCAATAACATTAAATGCGCGCAATTCCCAACTTGCCTTCTATCTTAAGCATCACTATGAAGTCATTGAGCCAGCTGAGACATTATTTGATCTGATCAAACACACCAGAATGCGTAAAATTATTTGAACCGTATAAATTTACAATTCATAACTACAGGCAAAAAAAATCAGGTTAATTGTGTCTGGGTGATATCACCATCGGTAGATATCTCAATATTGGCAACACCGGGCATGCGCGACATAATGTAACCCGCCATGAGCATCGAAGTGGGTTCATTGTCGTTCTCAATGGCCGTTAGTAAACGGTTGGCAATAATTTGACACCGCTGATGTTGACTAAGATCATCAACCCAGTCACGATACATCTGGCCGCCCGGATCCATTTCTTTATCCATTTTTGCAAAAATCGCTTCCGCATCATCCAGCATGTCAATCGGTACTTCGATAGGAATGTTATTTTCACCAATAATTATATTCAGTTTCATTGACTTAACCTGTTAATCAGAGACAATATTGTACCTTGTACAAACCATTAGATGTATATCAACATGTTAATAGAAATACCCGCACTGTTATCCACAAAGAAGTTAAGTGAAGTTCAACAGATACTTGCTCAGGCCTCATTTGTGGATGGAAAATTATCCGCAGGCATGGCTGCAAAGCGCGTTAAAAACAATACCGAATTACCACAGGACGCCCAACAACTTGAACGACTTAATGGCCTGGTGATGTCGACTCTGGTGCAACACCCCCTGTTTCAAAATGCCGCCTTACCACATCGAATCGCGGCACCGTTTTACGCTAAATATGAACAAGGACAAACCTATGGCGAACATATCGATGACCCGGTGATGGGGCCTGCGGGCCAGCGGTATCGATCTGATATTTCCTGTACGGTTTTTTTAAACACTCCTGAGGACTATCAGGGGGGAGAACTGCAAATAAAAACTCAATATGGGTCACAAGCCATTAAGTTAGGAGCCGGTTCTGCGATCTTATATCCATCAACCAGCCTGCATCAGGTTAGTCCAGTGACCGCAGGAACACGATTAGTGGCCGTCACCTGGGTGCAAAGTATGATACGTCAGGCCGAACGCCGAGAACTTCTGTTTGAGCTTAACCAGGCCAGGGAAGTATTAATGCGCGAACAACCGGATGCCGAGGTCACACATCAGGTAGATCATAGCTATGTGAACCTGATTAGAATGTGGGCTGAAATGTAGCAAATTCAATTAGATAGAGCATTTAGTTAATGTGATTTTAATGTGATTTCTAGAATTGGATGACCTGAAAATATAAAGCCGTAACCTAAAAAAGGTCGCAAAAGCGACCTTTTCTATCGAGCTCAACGTAAGACGTAACGTCTATCGATGAGATCCTTTATCTTCATGTGCCATATTGATCACTTCTTCCGCCAACGCGAGGTATTCCTGACGATAACCGCTCAGTTCGTGACCTTCAGGTGATACGAAATATTCTTCCGCGGTAACACCATTTTTTTGCTCGTATGCCGTAAATTTCGCCTGCATTTCCAGCATTTTTTTAATCTTCGCCTGTTTATCGCTCATCGCAAACCTCACTTAACGTTTTGAAATTATTGCCTTTGACTGTTTCTCAAACAATCTAAAACAAAGCTAACGGGAATATAGCAAAGCGCTTATATCCTCTCTATATCACCTTTGGCCTATTCTGCTCAGAATAAGGTCTTAGTAACCACCTTTACGGGTACTTTGTGGTAAACCGGCGATTTTCCGGCCTTGTTTAGACGGCATGGTCGGGAACATTTCG
>QILH01000035.1 GCA_003233255.1 Gammaproteobacteria bacterium
GGCGTGCATGAGGTGATACTGGTTGCCGCCAACGATGGCACCTTAAGTGCCGATGTTCGCCCGTTAGTACGCATGAACGTCAGCGTGATCGTTGAACGGGATGGTCGACGTGAACAGGGTAGTGCGGGCGGCGGTGGTCGAGTCACCTACAAATATTTTACCGAACAGGATCGTGCGCTGGGTTATGCGCGCGAAGCGGTTCGTCAGGCCATTGTAAACCTGGACGCCAAAGATACCCCGGCGGGTTCGATGCCCGTGGTGTTAGGTCCGGGTTGGCCCGGCGTGTTATTGCACGAAGCAGTGGGGCATGGTCTGGAAGGTGATTTTAATCGTAAAGGCAGCTCGGTTTTTTCTGGTCGCATGGGCGAACAGGTCGCCTCTAAATATTGCACGGTGATTGATGATGGTTCGATTCAATCGCGCCGCGGCTCGCTGAGTGTGGATGACGAAGGTACGCAGACCCAGCAAAATATTCTAATCGAAAACGGCATTTTAAAAAATTACATGCAGGATAAACATAATGCGCGATTGATGAATGTACCTGCAACCGGTAATGGTCGTCGTGAGTCCTATGCGCATTTACCGATGCCACGCATGACCAATACCTTCATGGCCAACGGTGATCATGATCCACAGGAGATTATCGCTTCGGTGGAAAAAGGTTTGTATGCCGTTAATTTTGGCGGCGGTCAGGTCGACATTACTTCCGGGAAATTTGTTTTTTCAACCAGTGAAGCCTACATGATCGAGAAGGGTAAAATTACCTATCCGGTAAAAGGTGCAACGTTGATCGGTAACGGGCCAGAGGCAATGAACCTGATTAGCATGGTGGCAGATGATATGGCGCTCGATACCGGCGTGGGCGTTTGCGGTAAAGAGGGACAAAGTGTACCGGTCGGGGTGGGGCAACCAACCTTGTTGATCGACAAGTTAACTGTAGGCGGAACCAACACATGAGCCAGACCATCGAAAAACAGGCAGGCCGTGAGACCGAACAGTTTGATACGAACAGCCTGAAAGAAACCGTTGATTTCATGCTGCAACAGGCCAAAAGCAAAGGCGCCAGTGCCACCGAAGCCGGATTAAGTGTTGAGACCGGATTATCCGTTACGGTCAGAATGGGCGAGGTCGAGACCATCGAATACAATCGTGATCGCAGTTTTGGGATTACCGTTTATTTTGGTCAACGCAAAGGCTCGGCCAGTACCACCGATTTTTCCAGACAGGCCGTGATCGACACGGTCAATGCGGCCTGTGACATTGCACGGTATACCGAAGAAGATAAATACTCGGGCATTGCCGACAAAGACAAACAGGCCTTTGACTATCCCGATTTAGATTTAAACCATCCCTGGGATGTCAGCGCAGAACAGGCCATCGAGATGGCCACCCAGTGTGAAGCGAAATCACTTGAACACGACAAACGCATTACCAACTCCGAAGGCGCCTACATCACGGCACATCAGGGGTATCGTATTTACGCCAACAGCCATGGCTTTGTGGGCGACTATTCATCGACCCGTCATAGCAACGGTTGCACGGTGATTGCCTCAGAAGGCGAAGGCATGGAACGCGATTACTGGTACAGCATTGCCCGTAATGCCAGCAAGCTGGATGAGCTTGATATGGTTGGCGAAATGGCCGCAAAGCGCGCACTGCAACGTTTAAATGCACGCCAGGTTAAAACACAAAAGGTCCCGGTCGTATTTCACGCCGAAGTCGCGCGCGGATTACTCGGCCATCTGGTTCGAGCTTTGGGCGGCGGCGCTCAATATCGCCGCGCATCTTTTTTAGTCGACAAGCTGGGCGAAAAAATCTTTCCAGATCGAATCCATATCGATGAACGTCCGCATCTCAAACAGGCGATCGGCAGCGCCCCGTTTGACGGCGAAGGGGTAAAAAACTCGGCGCATGATTTAGTCAAAGACGGCGTGATTCAAAGTTACGTGCTCGACACCTACTCGGCACGACGTCTGGATACCGTCACCACCGGTAACGCGGGAGGCATGCATAACTTATTCATTAACACGGATGATTACGATCTGGACGGGTTATTAAAAGAAATGGGCACCGGGATTTTAGTCACCGAAGTCATGGGGCAGGGCGTTAACATCGTTACCGGCGATTACTCACGCGGAGGCACCGGCTTCTGGGTCGAAAATGGCGAGATACAATATCCCATCGAAGAATTCACCCTCGCCAGCAACCTCGAGGAGATGTATCAACGCCTGGCACTGGTGGGCAATGACGTCGACCTGCGCAGCAGCTTGTGCACAGGTTCATGGTTAATTGATGAAATGACGATTGCGGGTGCAGAGTAAATAACGGGTATCCAGAAAGAGTTATATAGATCACGCTAACTAAGCGATCCGAATACACGTCCAACTATCTATAAACTATACGTAGGAGCGGCCTCAGGCTGCGATTGTCTTGAATCTACCGGCATAATATCGCGGCCGGAGGCCGCACCTACGCATTTCAACATAACGGGTGGACGGGTATTTGGAACAGTTATTCAGGGACCATTGGATTAATTATTGGCTTTATCGCAATACGGTTCGGTGTAATCGCCTTTATTAAAAGAGAAGACACACGCATGGCCGCAAGTGCCACCGTTATTGGCGGAGCGGCTATCGGTTTTCAGTATCTAGTTTTTGCTCCTGGCGTAATCTTTCTGGCTATTATTATTGGTGTCGTCATTAGTCAGATGTGACAGATGCAGGCAATTAACGAAAATCAGTCTATTAGGATTAGCTAATAAATATTAGTTGAATAGCATAATAGAATTGTGTCCGTACTAATGATGTTGCTAATTAGTGTAAAACTTGACTAAAATATACTCACCTGCGGTATTTGTCGCTATATCGGGTATTATACTGCATGCCGTATATATCGGCTTAAAGGGTACAATTACCGCATGCGGTATATATCACTGTTGAACTAAACCGCTTCGCGGTAGCTTTTTCGCGCTTCCTACCCTCTCAATAATTTATAAACCGTCCACACTTGTTATGGATCGCTTTTGATCTATCACCAAGGAGAAGGACGATGACCCCGTTACGCGAAAAAATGATCGACGCCATGTTGGTGCGTGGTTTTTCAAGGTGCACTCAGAAAAGTTATCTTGATTCCGTGAGTCAGTTAGCCACGCACTACCATCGCACGCCCGATGTCTTAACGTCAAACCAATTGCAAGATTATTTCCTCTATTTGGTCAAGCAACGGAAATTATCCGCCGCCAGTTGCCGCTTGTATTTAAACGGTATTCGGTTTTTATACCTTAAGGTGTTGGGCTGGTCCGAGTTTGATATTCAGCTGCATACGCCCAAACGGCCGCAACGTATCCCGGAATTACTCAGTCAACGTGAGGTGGCGTGTATTTTATCACACTGCCACAATACCAAACATCGCGTCATGCTGACCACCTGTTACGCCTGCGGTCTTCGCGTCAGCGAGTTAGTGGCCTTGAAGGTCAAACAGATCGACAGTGATCGCAACATCATTCGCATCGAGCAAGCCAAAGGCGGCAAAGATCGGCACGTGATATTGACTCATCACTTATTAATTCTGTTACGCGAATACTGGCAACGTTTTCATCCGGAGGTTTGGTTGTTTTACGGACGTGACAAACAGGTGGGCTTACATATGGCCACCGCCCAAAAAGTCTTTAAAAAAGCCAAGCACGATGCGGGTACGATGCGGGTATTACCAAGATCGGCGGCATCCACGGTTTGCGCCATGCGTATGCGACGCACCAACTTGAAGCGGGCATGCCGGTGCATCAACTGCAACGATTACTGGGCCACAACAGCGTGAAAACCACGATGCGGTATGCGCACTGGATACCGACTCAACCGCGAGAAAGAGATGTGGATTTACTCGCCGACCTGGAGGTGCATCATGACTAAGTCCGCGTGCCTGCAAACGGTGTTATCCCACTATCTCGAACCGTATAAACAACATCATAAATTAAGCCCCGCACAAACCAAAGTCTGTCGTCA
>QILH01000290.1 GCA_003233255.1 Gammaproteobacteria bacterium
ACGAATGGTTTGTATTTACTTATTATTTGACCTATAGTTGACAAAGATAGTTAATGTAATTATACATATATGTGATCTAACCCTCGGGGATATAAGAGAAAAAACATGGGCCTAGGCGACCTATTTAAACCCAAAAACCCACCGGTTTTGGGACTGGACATCTCATCCACTGCAGTAAAGCTCCTGGAGCTTGGACGCAGCGGTGACCGTTTGCGTGTGGAATCTTATGCGGTTGAGCCATTGCCACCTAACTCTGTGATTGAAAAGAACATTTCCGATGTTGAGGCGGTGGGTGAAGCAATAAAAAGAGCGGTTAAACGTTCCGGATCACGCTCGCGATTTGCCTGTGCGGCGGTAGCCGGATCGGCGGTTATTACCAAAGTTATCTCCATGCCGGCTTCATTATCAGAAGACGAAATGGAGCAGCAGATTGAACTCGAAGCCGACCAATATATTCCCTATCCGTTAGAAGAAGTGAATCTCGATTTCGAGGTCATCGGTGCCACTGAAAATGACCCTGAACGCGTTGATGTGTTGTTAGCGGCGTCGCGAAGTGAGAATGTTGAGGTGCGTATGGCGGCCATCGAAATGGCGGGCCTGAAATCTCGCATTATCGATGTTGAGGCCTATGCGATGGAGAATGCCTTCAACCTGTTGGCCCAGTCGATTCCTGACCAGGGCATTGATCAAACCGTCGCGGTGATTGATGTTGGTGCGACCATGACCACACTTAATGTATTGAGTGACCTTAAGACTATATATACACGTGAGCAGGTATTCGGTGGTAAACAGCTCACCGAAGAAATTCAACGCCGCTATGGTCTGTCTTACGAAGAAGCCGGTATGGCCAAACGTCAGGGTGGCCTACCCGATAATTATGAACCTGAAGTGCTTGAGCCGTTTAAAGAGGCCATGGCCCAGCAGGTCAGTCGTTCATTGCAATTTTTCTTCTCGTCCAGTCAGTACAATCAGGTCGATCATATTTTACTGGCCGGTGGAAGTTCGATGATTCCAGGTATAGATGAAATGATCGCGGATAAATTGGGTGTACATACTTCGATAGCCAACCCGTTTACCCACATGGTAATCGCCTCTCGCGTTAAGGCGCAAAGTTTAAGTAATGATGCGCCGGCACTAATGATTGCAACCGGCCTGGCCATGAGGAGCTTTGACTGATGGCAAAAATTAATCTACTCCCCTGGCGACAAGAGCTACGTAAGGAACAACAACGACAATTCCTGACGCTTATGGGATTATCGGTTGTGTTGGTTTTGGTTGGGATACTCGCAGTTCATTTACAGTATGCGCGACTGATTGGTAAGCAAGAGGACAGGAATGCCTTTTTGACCGACCATATCCGAAAGGTTGAAGCGGAAATAAAAGAGATTGATGCGCTCGCGGATAAAAAAGATCGTTTATTGGCACGGATGGAAATCATTCAAAAATTACAACGCAACCGTCCAGAAATGGTGCGTCTGTTTGATGAGCTGGTGCGGGTGTTACCTGAGGGTGTGCATTTAAGCGCGCTAAAACAAACCAATCGAATGTTAAAAATGGATGGGATAGCCCAGTCGAATGCCCGTGTATCGGCTTTTATGCGCAATATCGATGATTCTGACTGGTTAGCCGATCCAAAACTAGAAATTATTGAAGTGGGTAAAGATGAGAATACACGCAAATTCTCGTTACGTGCTAAACAGTCTTCCAAGGCCCTGGGCGAGAGTGATAATGCCGGAAGACCAAATAATGCAGGCAGGAAGTAGTGAAAGATATTGATCTAAATAATCTTGATCTTAGTAATATTGGCGCCTGGCCGACAGCGCTTAAAGTCGCCCTGATCATAATTGCGGCTACCGGTGCGGCCGTGGCTGGATTTTTTCTTGATATTCAGGGACAGATTGAAAAGCTTGAGCGCGTGGAAAGAACAGAACTTACCCTCAAAGCCGATTTTGAAACCAAACAGGCCAAGGCGGTGAATCTGGATGCCTATAAACAACAGTTAACCGAGATCGAAGAATCGTTTGGTGCGATGTTAAGGCAGCTGCCCAGTAAAACAGAAGTCGAAGGTTTATTGGTGGATATCTCCCAAACGGGCCTGGCCAGTGGCATTGAGTTTCAGTTATTTAAGCCTCAGGGTGAGCAGTTTATTGAGTTCTATGCAGAATTACCGATAAAAATGGTTATGACCGGCGACTATCATGAGTTTGGTAATTTTGTTAGTGGTGTCGCGGCATTGCCACGAATTGTAACGCTGCACAATATATCGATTAAAGGTGATAACAAGTCACACCAATTGACCATGGAAGTGACGGCAAAAACATATCGCTATCTGGACGATACTGAAATCCAGCAGCAAAAGAAAACCAAGAAAAAGGGTAGACGCTAAGCGGCGGTCATAGTTAGTTATGATGATGAAGAGTCTAAAAAATAATATAAGTATTTTCAAAGTAGTGTTACTTGGCGCGTTGATTGCGGTATTACCAGCCTGTAGTTCACAAAAGCACAGTGACCTGGATGACTATATTGAAGACGTAAAGCAAAAGACCAGGGGACGCATTGAACCATTACCCGAGGTGAAGACCTACGAGTCTGAAGTCTATGGTGCGATGGAATTACGTGATCCGTTTACGCCATACCAGGATGAGCCATCTGAAGAATTAGCCGAGCCAGGGTTAACGCCGGATCAAAATCGATCTCGAGAAGCATTGGAGGCGTTCCCGCTGGATTCGTTGGCATTTGTAGGACATCTGGAGCGTGATGGAAATCTTTGGGGTCTGGTACAGGCACCGGATGAATCTATTCACCGTGTCTCGGTTGGAAATCACATTGGTAAAAACTATGGCGAGATCCTTAATATCAGTGAATCTAATATTGTATTAAAAGAAATTATTCCTAATGGCTCAGGCGGTTGGGTAGAACGCGAGGCATCGCTCGCGTTAACAGAGTAAAAGTCAGGAGATTACCATGAAGACGGGTATGCAAAACATATTGAATACGTATTATCGACTCATGTCGGTGTTGGCTATATGTATTGTAAGTCAAGTCGGGATAAATTCGGCGATGGCAGCAGCGACATTAGATGATATTACCTTCTCTACCATCGCCGGAGATCAGCTGGAAGTGACGCTGCACTTATCCGGTGATGTACCCGAGCCAGGTAGTTTTACGATTGATAACCCGGCCCGCATTGCCCTGGATCTACCCGGTACATCCAGCAATGTGAAAGACAAAGTTATGGATATTGGTGTTGGTCTGGCGCGAACTATTAACACCGTCGAGGCCGGTGGTCGTACCCGGGTAGTGATTAACCTTGCCCGTCTCACTCAATATAACGTAGAGAAGCGTGGTGACAAGATCATTATAAAATTAGGTGATACTACGAGCGCCTCTGCGACTACGGGATCATCATCCAGTGCATCTTCGAATTTAATTCCCGTCAGTGGCGGCGGTAATGCCGTACAAGACGTGCAATTCCGTCGTGGTTCAAAAGGTGAAGGCCGCGTGGTGATTACTGTCTCTAATCCGAATACCATCATGGACATGATGCGTCGCGGAGATCAGGTCATTGTTACTCTGCAAAATACAACCTTACCTGAGAACCTTGAACGTCGTCTGGATGTGCTTGATTTTGGTACACCAGTTCGTACCGTGGATGCCTTTAAACACGGTAAGGATGTTCGAGTTGTGATG
>QILH01000080.1 GCA_003233255.1 Gammaproteobacteria bacterium
CCGCCAATGCGGAAGAAGCAAAAAATGTTTTTAATATTCAGAAAATATATATCAAAGATATTTCCTTCGAGGCCCCCAATTCACCAAAAATATTCACCGAAACCTGGGAACCAAATAACAACCTGGATATAAACACCAATGCACATAAACTGGCCGATAACGTTTATGAAGTTGTACTGTCGGTTACGGTAACCGCAAAGTTAAAAGACGATACAGCCTACTTAGTCGAAATTCATCAGTCCGGCATCTTTAGCCTGGAAGGTTTTTCCGATACGGATATACACGGCATGCTTGGAAGTTTCTGTCCAAATATTTTATTTCCCTACGCTCGCGAAGCTATCTCAGACATTGTTACTCGCGGTGGCTTTCCTCAGTTACTGCTCGCACCGATCAATTTCGATGCCCTGTATGAACAACATATGCAGCAACAAGCCGAAACTGCAAAACAACAACCGGCTAACTAGTAACATAGGGCATGGTCACTCAAGCCAATACGTTTAGCGTACTCGGCGCGGGTTCCTGGGGTACCGCGCTGGCAATGCAACTCGCCCGCGCTGGACATGCCACAACGTTATGGTCACACCGTCCCGCTCATGTTGAGCAGATGCTCACAGCCGGCAGTAATGAAAAATTTTTGCCCGGCATCGACTTTGATAATAAATTAAGTTGCAGCGCCGAACTGAGTGATTGCGTTAATACCGCAAACACAATTTTATTAGTCGTGCCCTCCCATGCCTTTCGCGAAACAATACAAAAAATAATACCCCTGTTAACTAATCAGCATAAACTGGCATGGGGTACGAAAGGATTAGAAAAGGGTTCGCGCAAATTATTACATCAGATTGCTCGCGAAGAACTTAAGCTTGATATACCGCTTGCCGCCATCTCCGGCCCGACGTTTGCGAATGAAGTCGCACGCGACCAGCCGGGCGCGATTACCGTTGCTTCACAGGATCATGAATTTGCCAAACAACTGGCGCTGGCACTGCACAGTAAGAATTTCCTGACCTACACCAGCGAAGACATCATTGGTGTTGAGATTGGCGGGGCAGCCAAAAATGTCATGGCCATCGCCGCCGGTATTGCCGACGGCATGGGCTTTGGCATTAATACACGCGCGGCGTTAATCACGAGGGGCTTAAATGAAATTATGCGCCTTGGGGTCGCGCTGGGTGGGCATCGAGATACCTTCATGGGTTTGTCGGGCCTTGGCGATCTGGTGCTAACCTGCTCCGATGATCAATCCAGAAACCGTCGTTTTGGTTTGGCGCTGGGTAAAGGCCATGATCTTAAACAGGCACAACAGGAGATCGCCCAGGTTATCGAAGGTATTGGTACAGCGCAAACGCTTTATCAACTCGCCAACGACAATAAAATCAACATGCCAATCACTGAACAAGTGTACAAGGTTCTGCACGAAGGCCTTTCCCCTAAACAGGCGGTGCTAACGCTAATGAATCGCCAGCCCAAGCCTGAACTCAATTAATATACGCACTCTAAACACCCGATCACTTCTAAAATTTTCAGCAAATAAATTTATTATCGCGCAAACACGAGATAGACGGGTGTTTGAAGCTTATATTTAACCTGATCCCGGTTTAAGAAAACAAGCAGGAAGAGTCATTTATCCTATATCTATGCAGTCATCCTGCATTTTATTGTTGTCATCCTGAGCGCAGCGAAGGATCTTTGCTGGGACTGGCATACTCTATACTCTTCATGGCACAAGATCCTTCGCTGCGCTCAGGATGACAGTAGCTGGGGTCTTTAGAATTTGTGGTTAGTGTATTTTTCTCCCGAGCTCAGGTAAACTAATTGCCACCTTTAAAGTCTATTTGCCGCCACGCCTCATACACCACCAGTGCTGCCGTATTTGACAGATTCAGGCTGCGACTGTTTGCCTGCATTGGAATACGTAAAATATTTTGATCTAATTTATCCTTTATCTTTGCGGGCAGACCCCGGGTTTCCGGACCAAAAATAAAGGCATCACCCGCTTCAAATTTCACGTCATAAAACGATCGCAGCCCGTGTGTTGACAAGCCATATAAATTGGCGGGATGAATTTGCTCATTAAATTCCTCAAACGAGGCATAGGTCTTAACCGCCGCAAACTCATCGTAATCCAGCCCGGCTCGGCGTAATTTTTTGTCGTCCAGATCAAAACCCAAAGGTTCGATTAGATGTAGTTCGCAGCCGGTGTTGGCGCACAGGCGAATAATATTACCCGTATTTGGCGGGATCTCAGGTTCAAATAAAACGATGTGAAACACTTTAATATCAGCCAGTTAGTTGATTTAAACCCAATAATATACTGACTGTGAACCTTTTGTGATAATAGTTTTCTACTATTAGCTCTGAAAACTTGCTAATTTAAACACCATGACCAAACGAATTTTAATCATTGAAGACAATCAGGACATTGCCAACCTGGTCAGTATGCACCTGAAAGATGCAGACTATGCAGTTGAGATCGAGAATAATGGCAAAACCGGTCTTGAACGCGCTAAAAGCTCGAGCTTCCAGCTAATTATTCTGGATTTAATGTTACCCGGCCTCGATGGTCTGCAGATATGTCGCGAACTGCGCGGCCAGCATATTAATACACCCATATTAATGTTAACGGCAAAAAGTTCTGAGGTTGATCGGGTGCTTGGTCTGGAAATCGGAGCCGACGATTATTTAACAAAACCCTTTAGTATTCAGGAATTACTTGCCCGCGTTAAAGCAATGTTTCGACGCATTGAATGTTACCAGCAGGAAAGTGACGGCGAAGCCAGTAAAAATATAAATGTTGGTCACATATCACTGGATGCGAATACTCGTATCGTAAAACAGAAAGACCGGGCGATCGATTTAACCGCCAAAGAATTTGATCTGCTCTGGTATTTTGCTTCACATCCCGGTCGTGTATATTCACGCTCACAATTACTTGATCAAGTTTGGGGTTATGGTCATGATGGCTATGAGCATACTGTTAACTCGCACATTAATCGTCTTCGTTCAAAAATTGAAGACGACCCGGCCAACCCTGAATTTATTTTAACGGTCTGGGGCGTTGGCTATAAATTTTCCACTGGCAGTGAAAAAGCGCATTCCATATAAATTTAATGTTTAAATCTCTTTACAGCAAACTGGCCTTAACTCTTTTTATACTTCTCAGTATATTCGGTATTGCCTTTAGCCAGTTGATTCACCATACCAGTGTTCAATATCAACAAGAAGCAACCCAGAAACTCAATGAAGGTCTGGCCGAACATGTTATCGCTGAAATCGAGTTTTTTAAGGACAAACAAACAGACAAAGCTGCGATCAAAAATATATTCCACATGATGATGGTGATCAATCAAAGCATTGAAGTATATCTACTCGACGCCGATGGTAAGATTCTTAATTTTGCTGCACCTGTAAAAAAAATTAAACGTACCCATATTGATCTTCGCGCCATTAATAAATATTTAGCTAAACAGGCTCCCTATCCTATTTTAGGTGACGATCCGCGGAACATTTCACAACATAAAGCCTTCTCAGTTGCACCAATACTTAAAAACGGCGTACTAAAAGGTTATATCTATATTATTCTTGAAGGCGAACGTTACACCAGCATCCTTGATGTCATTCAGGATAGTTACATCGTTGGTCTATCAATATGGGCGATAGCCGCCATTCTACTTATTACCTTTGT
>QILH01000190.1 GCA_003233255.1 Gammaproteobacteria bacterium
GGTGACCTGGTGGCCATCCTTGAGGCTCTGAAAGAGGCCTGGGCACTGCGGGCAGAATTAATCGTTATTTAAGTTTAATTGTTAACCTCCTCCTATATTACGGCAACAGGTGTTCCCGCAAGGGCTATTTTTTGCCGATTTTTCTCATAAAATCACTGTAAATATAGCCAGTTATAGCACCACTTTGTTGGCAGGTTACTTGCATTTGTACTACTAGCTAATGTGCTTTTATGTGGGTATTTCAGGTAATGCAAAGCAATGCGACACAGTCAGTTTACACTGATATTCAGAGTATGACGCGTCTTCGTACTCAGGCACGTAATGACCCGGATGGAACCTTAAAGCAGGTCGCAAAACATTTTGAAAGCCTGTACATGAACATGATGTTAAAGAGTATGCGTGCGGCCAGTTTTGGCGACCCCAATTTCGATTCAAATAATAGCACCATGTATCGCGATATGTACGACAGTCAACTGGCGTTACAACTGAGTGAGCAACAGGGCCTGGGGTTGGCCGATATGCTGGTTAAACAGTTACAAGGGAGTATGCCTGAAAAAAATAATGATAATAAAACGGATGAAGTTTCATTTGATGCCATCCGTAAGGCTGTGCCAATAACCGATACCGAAAACAATTCAACTGACCCTGTTAAATTTACGTCACATGAAGAATTTGTCAGTACCTTGATGCCCTATGCCGAGCAGGCTGGCGAAGAGTTAGAACTGGCACCACAGGTTTTAATTGCGCAGGCCGCATTAGAAACAGGTTGGGGTCAACATATGCAACGTTTACCCAATGGTACGAGCAGTTATAACCTGTTTAATATTAAATCCAGCCCGGCCTGGGAGGGTCCTGAACTTAATGTCCGGGCATTAGAATATAAAAATGGTGTCGCGGAAAAAAGCAGTTCTTCGTTCAGAGTGTATGGATCGTTACAGGAAAGTTTTGATGATTATGTTCAGTTTATCAAATCTAATCCTCGCTACCAGAACGCACTGGCGGTAGCCGACGACCCTGAGGCGTATACCCATGAGTTACAAAAAGCCGGTTATGCCACGGATCCGAATTATGCAGAAAAAATTAATACTATTTTTCAACGGGAGATAATCAGTGCACCGTATTCAGAATATTTACACGAAACCTGAATCTTGAGGATTTTTAATGTCAAGTGGTGATTTATTAGGTATTAGTACTTCGGGTGTACAGGCCGCGCAGCGTGGTCTGTCGACCGTGGGTCATAATATCGCAAATTCTTCTACGCCAGGATATTCACGTCAACGTATTGACCTGGATACCCGTTCGCCGCAGCTTGCCGGTAATGGTGCGATTGGTACGGGCGTGGTCGTTAACAGTGTTGATCGTTATTATGATGAGTTTCTTACCTCCGAAGTTCGACATACGAATTCCTTGAGTCAGTTTCTAAATAAGAGTTATCAGTTTACGACGCAAGTCGATAATCTGTTGGCCGATCCCGAGGCCGGACTTGCGCCGGCCTTATCCGAATTTTTTGATTCTGTAAATGGTTTGGCCAATGATCCCACCTCCAATGCCTCACGTCAGGTACTTTTGAGCACCTCGCGAAATTTATCCGATCGGTTTGCTTTTTTAAACGATCGGTTCGAATCTTTTCGTAAAGGCGTTAATCAGGATATGGAAGGTATTGTTGGCCAGGTCAACCAGCTTGCAAAAGGTGTTGCTCAGTTAAACAACACGATTGTTCGAGCCCGTGAGGTAACGGATAAACCGCCTAACGATTTACTGGATCAACGGGATCGGCTGGTACAGGAATTATCCGGGTTGATTAATGTGCGTACGACGATTCAGGATGATGGTCGCTTGAATGTGTTTGTCGGTAATGGACAAACTTTGGTGATAGCCGACGTGTACGAGGAATTAGGAACTACCTTAAATGAGTATGATCCGACACAGATTGATGTGACTTTTAAAGGCAGTGGTCAGGAAATAGTGATCAATCAATTTCTCTCTGGGGGCGAGCTGGGCGGTCTGATTAAGTTTCGAAAAGAGATTCTGGATCCTGCTCAAAATGAGTTAGGTCGAATTGCTATTGGTATTACACAGTCCTTTAATAACCAGCATCGCCTTGGTATGACCATGAATAACGAGCTGGGTGGAAATTATTTTCGGCCTATTGACCTCAATGCAGCACTGGTATTGCCGAGCAATCAGAATCAGGGTGATTTAAAAATAAATTCAGAGGTCACTGATACCAACAAGTTAACGACCAGTAACTATCAGTTGTTATACAGAAATGGTCAATACGAGTTACTACGTCTGGATGATGCGAAGGTGGTTGCAGAATTTTCCAGTTTACCGCATGAGATTGAAGCTGATGGATTTAAACTCACGATAGGGGGGGAGGGATCAATAAGTGATGGTGATCGATATATTATCCAGCCAACTCGACGTTCCGCCGACATTTTCGCTGTTGCTATTAATACGGTTGATGAAATTGCTGCGTCAACACCGATACGAGTTGAAGCAGATATTAATAATCTGGGTGATGCCGGTATCGAAATCACTCAAATCACGGATGTTGATATCGCGATCTTTACCGGTGAGCCCGGAAAATTAAGCCCGCCCTATGTTATTCGGTTTGTCGATGAAAACAATTTTGAGATACTGGATAATTCCGGTAAGGCCATTTCCATCAAACAAGCGGCTACGGCCGATGATCCGGCCATAGATTTGCATCATTCACGTAGTACGGGTGAAGAGGGTTCTACCGGTGAATTAGAAGGCATGGCAAGACATGACCGAGATGATAAGCATCATACTGCGGGTGGCTTATCGAATGTCGGTGCGACTATTGCCTACGATTCAAATACCGGTGCGACCGTATTTCCAACACCGGGTGGCGTCGACCGCGGCATGCATATTCGTATCGATGGTAAACCGAAAACGGGCGATATGTTCCGGATTGAATTTAATAAAGATGGCACAAGCGATAACAAAAATGCCTTAGCCTTAGCCGCGTTGCAAACAAAACCGACCTTGCTTAATGGTACTTCGGACTATGCTCAGACCTACGGACAACTGGTGTCCAGAGTTGGCAGTCGAACGCATGAGCTGGACATTAACCGGCAGGCACAAAAATTACTGCTGGATCAGGCTATTGAATCAAGAGAAGAGATATCTGGGGTAAATCTGGATGAAGAAGCTGCCGAAATGATACGTTATCAAAATATGTATCAGGCCAATGCTCAGGTGATTGCCGCGGCCAATCAGACCTTTCAGGTTCTTATGGATGCCTTCCGCTAATGGCTTTACGTGTATCAACCATGCAGTTTCATAAGGTCGCTGTTGACTCAATGCTCGAACAACAGAAAAAACTGAGCAAGATCCAGCAACAGGTTGCGACCGGCCGTAAGATTCATCGACCTTCGGATGATCCGGTGGCCTCAGCAAAGATAGTAAAACTAAATGATATTTTAAAAACATCGGATCAGTTTCAATCGAATATTGTTGCGGCGCGGGCAAAACTAACACTTGAAGAAAGCGCTCTGGCTGACGTGGTTGAGGTTTATCATCGTGTCAGGGAGTTAACCATCCAGGCCAACAATGCCAGTCAGACCAATGAAACTCGTTCTTTTATTGCCGAAGAAATATCTCAGCTGCTGGAAGAAGTTGTCGGGCTTGCCAATGCAGCGGATAGTAA
>QILH01000139.1 GCA_003233255.1 Gammaproteobacteria bacterium
AGGGCACGATAGGACTCGCCGGGTTTCGGAAAAGCAACCGCCGGAGTAGCCTCGGCCAGACCGTAAACGGTAAACATGGCTTCGTGTTTGAGCCCGGAGTCTTTTAGTGTCGCTAAAAATTGTTCACAAAGATTGACGGATATGGGTTCGGCACCATTATAGATTACCCGAACCCGCGATAAATCAAGATCCTCGGGTGATTTTCCTTTGAGGGCCTTAAGGTAATGTTTGTAGCCAAAATTAGGAGAGCAGGTCACCGTCACCTGAAACTCGCTGACCTTCTCCATCCACAGCAAAGGTCGACGTGAAAATAAATCAGTGGGCATTAAGTATTGCGACATCCCAACCACGATCATGTTTAAATGAAAACCCAATAAACCCATATCATGGGTCAGCGGCATCCAGCTTAAACTAATGTCATCGGGGTTATAATTGGCCCCACTAGCAATCGCATTTAAATTATTCATGATGTTTTTATGGGTTAACACCACGCCTTTAGGCTCACTGGTCGATCCTGAAGAAAACTGGATAAAGGCGACATCATCTTCACATGCTGTGTGTGCCTGTCCACGATGTTCGTGTTCGTCCATCAGATCAGCAAACACGGTTTTACTTTTAACCACCTGTAACGACTCGTGCAAATTATTGTGCTCGGCAAACTGGCTCAGGCGTTCAAAATGTTCCTGTGTGGTGTACAAATGGGCACGATCAAGTTTATTAAAGATCCGTAACAGTTTCCCTTTATGTTCATCGCTGATGCCCACGGCAATAGGCACGGGAATAATGCCGCCAAATACACAGGCCCAGAATGTCTCAACAAAGGCCTGGTTATCTTTTTGCAAAATTATTAATTGATCGCCAGCCGTTAATCCGAGTTCCTGTAAATCATACAATAGCATCATACAACGATCATAAAGTTGCGCATAACTGAGCACGGTATGATCGTGTTTACCGGCAATGAACGTTAGGCTTTTCTCTGAATGTTGTTGTGCAATTAATGCAGCGTTTAAGGTCTTAGGTTCTATCATTATTCTGTTCGTTAAGTGCGATATGAAATACGCATTTTAATAGGAAATTTAGTCCGCAGATTAACTTCAGGTGCCAGTTCAACTGGATGATCTTCGACAAAGCTCAACTTAAAATGTCTGGCCAATAAACCAAAGTGAAGTTGCGCTTCGACGATGCCAAAAAAGTCACCAATGCATCGGCGCGGCCCAGCTGAAAACGGTATATAGGCAAACTTATGTCGTTGTTTAATTTGTTCAGGCAAAAACCGATCCGGATCGAATGTTTCAGGGTTATCCCAGTAATCTTTATGTCGATGCAAATAATAGGGGGAAATAAAGATATCGGTTCCCGGCACAATATCAAACTCGCCTAATGTGTCCTGTTCGATGGCTTTGCGGGTATACAACCAGACCGGTGGATACAAACGTAATACCTCTTCGACCACCTGTCGGACATAACCCAGCTCCATGATGTGTTCGAACCCCGGGGACTGTTCATAACTGGCGTTATCAATTTCGGCGTGCAGTCTCGATTCAACATCAGGATGTTGCGATAAACAATACCAGCTCCAGTTCATGGTCGTTGCACTGGTTTCGGATCCGGCAACGATAATCGTCATTATTTCGTCGATCAACTCTTTATCACTCATCGCCTCACCCGTTTCTTTATCCCGCGCATCCATAAACACAGATAAAAAATCAAGTCGATCCGCATTGCTTTCGCGGCGTTGGGTAATGATATCGGCAACGATTTTGGTCAGGCCTCGAAATTTTACCGCCATTTTAAGATCGCGTTCGCTATTGTCGGTCAACATGGCAAACGGATTACCATTATGCTGTTTGAAAATTCCATCAAGATCATCACTAAACAGAGCGCGTAAAATGATATCCAGTGCCAGTTCGTTGGTCTCATCGGTGATGTTAATAACCGAATGACTCTCAGCCAGCGGCTTCCATTTTTCCAGCAACTCTAAATTAGCCTGTTTCACCTGTTCGACTAATTTCTCAATGACGTCTTTGCCAAACGCCGGCTGGATCATACGGCGCTGTTTACGCCAGAACGGGCCATCGCTAACGATCACGCCATTACCCAGTAACATTTTTACCCGCTCAAAACCAACCCCTTTTATATAACGATCATGTTTACTCACCAGGATCTGCTTAAGATAATCAGGATGATTCACCAGCAAAGCGGTGTCTTTTCGTTTTTCAGGTTTAACGGTGAAGATATCAGGATAAACTGCAATTTGATCGTTTAACCACACAAAGGTTTCGGCCGTGGTTTGCATATCGTAGGGGGCTGACGGGCCGTCTGGCAATTTCGGATTGAGTAGATTAACATCGTCTTTGGACGCTTTTACTGCATCAGGGTTCTTGGGGGGGGAACTGGTCACGATTACTCAATATTCTCTGTTCGTTCGCTATACTATATATACTGAGTCTACTACAGCTCGAATTGTACTGCGAGCCATCGGGCATGATAAAATACCTCTTCTAATTACCTGACAATCATACTAAGTAACTCATACAAAACCGCTATGCGAACCATGAACCGCAAACGTCGTATTCAATACGCGCTGATTACCCCCATTCTCAAGCTGATATTATTTGTGCTCTGGCGCAGTTGCCGAGTCGTACAAATAATCGGCACTGAACACATCGACAAGATTGCCAAAAGTAAAAAGCCCTTTATTCCCTGCTACTGGCACCAGCAACACCTTTTTTGCACCTGGTATATGAAAAAGCTTATCAAACGTGGACTTAAAATAGGCTTTTTGATCAGTCCCTCCGTTGATGGCGAAATCCCGGCCAAGCTTGCCCGCGCATGGGGTGGCGAAATTATTCGCGGCTCAACGACTCGCACCGGGGCTCAGGCGATGCGCGATATGTATACGCTCGTGGTCAAACAAGGTATTTCACCCGTCAGTACATCGGATGGGCCACAAGGCCCTATCCACACATTTAAAATGGGTGACGTTTTATTGGCCCAATTCACTCAGGCACCATTAATTCCGCTCGCTTATGCGGCAGAAAAAGCCTGGATGCTAGGCTCATGGGATAAATTTCTTATTCCAAAACCTTTTTCCCGGATTGTAATTGTCATCGGTGAACCGGTTTATGTCGCAAAAGGGATCGTCGCCGAAGATCTGGAACCGGTACGACTGCAAATGGAAAATAGCCTGAAACAGCTCACAAAAACAGCACAGGCTACACTAAAGCATTAACGACTACTTTTTTTGTGCTTTAAAAAATGTGCCCGTACTTCGGACGCACATCACAGCTCCGTTCCATCGACACATCACCTGCGACGATAAAATTAATTTCAACATGATCATTACAATATTTCTATCGCTGCTATTCTTAATTAAGAATTGGCAGGTTTAAGACGACGATGGGTGAGCATCACTGGCATACCAAACAAAACAAATCTGCGGATTCTTCGCCTCGCTCAGAATGACAGGAAAATGTAAACCCATATATTTCATCCGGAGAGAAATGAAGGATCTTAAAGAGATAATACACGGTCATCCTGAGAGAAACGAAGGATCTTAAAGAGATAATGCACGGTCATCCTGAGAGAAACGAAGGATCTTAAAGAGATAATACACGGTCATCCTGAGAGAAACGAAGGATCTTAAAGAGATAATACACGG
>QILH01000242.1 GCA_003233255.1 Gammaproteobacteria bacterium
AGACAACAACTTAAAACGTAGAAAATAGACTCATCACCATGAAAGCCATTGTTAGACATTTAAACAAAGTACGTTGGCTGGTACTTACGTTTATCTTTAGTATGTTGATCTTATTACCATACTTACACTTATATCAAACTTATGAGGCTGCGCATGCCTATGATTTACTAGCGCCTAATGAGAAATTTATCTACGACAGCATGGAGTGGTTGAGTAAGCCGTTTGTCAATGATCCCGAAGTCGATCTCAATTACCTGAAGGGAACAACCTGGTCGGGAACCTTGTTTGGATTAAAAATGAGTGACCCGCTGGCCGTGGTTGGCCAGGTCTCAGCGGGTAAGATGATTTACTGGCCTTTTTTATTAACGGCATTGATTCCTGTTTTATTAACGCTAGTCTTCGGGCGTTTTTTTTGTGGCTGGATCTGTCCAGCCACATTTATTTATGAATTAAACGACAATTTAGCGGCGTTGTTACGTAAAGCGGGCTTGCCCGTTAGCAAGCTGAAATGGAGTAAACGGCTGAAGTACTATATCCTGGCCGTTGGCATTGTTGTTTCAGCTGCGACGGGCATGATAGTTTTTGCTAGCCTGTATCCGCCTGCCATCATTGGTCGTGAGATTTATTACAGTATTGCCCTGACAGGTTTTGGAGCGGGCATGGTGTTTTTTCTGTTGACATTATTTTTTGATCTGATGGTAACGCGCCGTGGTTTTTGCCGTTACGTTTGTCCGGGCGGAGCCTTGTATTCACTGTTGGGCTGGTTTCGTCTGGTCAGAATTAAACGTGATGTCGCAAGCTGTAATGATTGTGCAAAATGTAATGTTGTATGTCAGTTTGGCCTTGATCCTCTACGTGATAATTTTAGTCAGGAGTGTAACAACTGCACCGCCTGTATCGCTGTGTGTCCAACCGATGCCCTGTCGTTTACCTTGAATATCAGGGATGTAATATTTCAGGGGTCGGGACATCTTGGGCATAAATACAAAAGAGAAACTGAATGAACCGGATGAGCGTAATGAAAAGAGAGATAGTGCAGCTATTAATAAATTATCGGCAGGGGGATTATCTGGATGGTGGGATATACATATTACCTATCATTGCTAGACTTATTCTATTATTGGTTATTACCCTGACGACATATCAAACTGCCTTTGCACATCATGTATTAGGCCGACCATCGTATAGCCTAAGTGCTGACTCAAACACCCCACCAAGCATGCAGGTTGAAACTCAGATTGGTGAATTTTATGTGACTTATATGGCATTCCCAGCCTTTCCAAAGCCGAATGAACAGGGCCGGGTTAATCTTTACGCATCACGAATTGATAATGGTGCAACCTACGTTGGTGAAGTAACGTTTAAAGTTCGTGATAACAGCTGGTTTAGTAATAAGGAAGAAGTTATCGGAACACAAAATATTGATGACGGCGTTTACCGGCAGGGATTTATATTCAAAGAAGCTGGAGATTATATTATCACCGCTGAATTTGAATCAGGAGGCGAGCCCTATATCATCGATTTTCCGTTACGCATTGGTGATCCCATGCCAGTAGGTCCTATTGGTTTTGCTGTATTGATCATTTTGATTGTATTAGTCGGTGTTAATGTCACGCAACGTAAACGCATGCAACGCGTCAAGGCCAGTCAGCACCATCAGGATAAGCGTGAGATATTAGACGATGAGAGCTAAATGTACGATTTTCTTGTAGAGTTTATCAATCGCTTAATTTATGTGCCGAGCGAAGGCATGGTGCATCCGGGTTTATCGGTAAACTGGGTGCTGGGTATTATCGCCGTCATGCTGGTCATCGTCACTCGCTCACTGGTGATATCAACGTCGGTTTCGACCATCACCCACAGCCAGTTTAATTTGTCGCGGCTACCTCTTATCGGTTCATTTTTTTCTATGATTATTTCTAAACCCTGGTTATTGTTAAGCCTTCGAATTTTTGCGGCCGGTGTTTTTTTATTAGTCATCTACGCGGGTTTATTCGGTACCCCAGTACCGGAACGTAATATTGCCACGGTACTAACCTGGACGGTATGGTGGTCGGCCGTTGTGATCAGCGTATTTTTTGTTGGCTCAGCCTGGTGTGCTATTTGTCCCTGGGATGCGATCGCCAGCTGGTTGGTGCGGCGTAAATTGTGGCGACGTGGTGATGCATCCGCCAGTTTAAGCATTCGGGTACCGAGAATTCTTCGCACCATATGGCCGGCGCTAATCATGTTTGTTGTATTAACCTGGTTAGAATTAGGCGTTGGGGTGACGACCAGCCCCTACGCAACTGCACTGATGGCGTTACTTATGGTTGTACTGGCCACCATCTCGTTGGCATTTTATGAACGTAAAGCATTTTGTCGTTATTTTTGTGCGGTGGGTCGAACCCTTGGTGCTTATAGTGCGATGGCACCGATAGCATTACGCCCAATAGACAACCAGGTATGTGTCGACTGTAGAACACTCGAGTGTTATCACGGTACAAAAGAAATCGAACCTTGCCCCACTCATTTGTTGATGGGTACCCTGAGCCAGAATACCTATTGTACCTCATGCGGTGCCTGCACTCAAAGTTGCCCGCATCAAAATGTAGGCTGGCGTTTGCGCGGAGTAGGTGAAGAGATTACTTATGCCTCTCGCCCACATACTGATGAGGCGTGGTTCATTTTAGGCCTGGTGGCACTGACCATCTTTCATGGCTTCACCATGATGCCGTATTGGGAAGACTGGATGCGCCAGTTGGCTTATTTAATTGGGGACTCAGGCCAGATACTGTTAAGTTTCACTATTGGCATGGTGTTGAGTATATCGGTAACGGTATTTCTCTATATATTCGCTATCAAGCTTGTTCATTTTCTGGGGCGGAGTACGCACAATTTTCAACGTGTTTTTAATGCATTGGCTTTCAGTTTATTACCACTGGCCTTTACCTATCATATAGCCCATAACCTGAATCATTTAGTTCGTGAAGCGCATGGTTTCTGGGGTGTTGTGTTTAACCCCTTAGGTACGGATACGATGCCATTGAGTATGAGTGAAATACATATGAGGCACGTAACCCCTTTGTTGAATAATGAGCTGGTATTTGCCCTTCAGGCAACCCTGGTGTTGTTTGGATTTTGGCTGGCATTACGCATCGCTCGCCAACGGTTATTTGATGTGCTGGCACCGGCAACTTCCCGACAACTGAATATAATGGCTTTTGGTCCCATGCTGATATTCATTAGTGGATTTAGTCTGGTAAATCTCTGGTTGCTAATGCAACCCATGATCATGAGAATGTAGAAGTATAATATGCTAGCAAAGATAAAAAAATACCTGCGGCAATACTGTAATCTTAGTTCCCGCTATCCGATTATCGTCTTCTTTAGTGTATTTATCCTGGGTATTATCTTTTGGGGCGGTTTCAATACAGCCATGGAGGTAACCAATACCGAAACGTTTTGTATTTCATGTCACGAAATGGAACACAATGTATATAAAGAGTACCAGCAAACCGTACATTACTCGAATAGAACCGGGGTACGTGCTACTTGCCCAGACTGCCATGTACCACAGGAATGGGAACATATGGTGGTCAGAAAAATTGGTGCGACCAATGAGTTGTATCATAAAATAATGGGCAGTGTGGATACCCCAGAAAAATTCG
>QILH01000017.1 GCA_003233255.1 Gammaproteobacteria bacterium
ATAAACCCAGCGTTGACGTGATGTTTCGTTCGGTCGCGCAGAATGTCGGGCCGAACGCGATTGGTGCAATATTAACCGGTATGGGCGATGACGGTGCGCGTGGATTGCTGGAGATGAAAGAGGCCGGCGCGCCAACAATAGCCCAGGACGAGGCCTCCAGCGTGGTATGGGGTATGCCTGGCGAGGCGGTGAAAATGGGGGCTGCGGATGAAGAGCTGGACTTATCGGCGATATCCCCACGTTTATTAAAACTTTCCTCGTCGTAGGACTGATTTTTGCATAGTTCTATAAGTCGGTAGAACGGATAGTGGATTTTGGCATCGTATATGGTAAATAAGGCAAAAAGGTACGATCAAATCGATGGCGTTGATTTAAATGCCCTGGTTGAGCAACATGCGGATCTGGTGAAAAAGATTGCTTATCATCTTTCTGCACGACTGCCAGCCTGTGTGTTGGTCGATGATCTTATCCAGGCTGGACTGATGGGCTTGATGGACGCGGCCTCGCATTATGATCCCAGCCAGGGTGCCAGTTTTCAAACTTATGCCTCAATCCGTATACGCGGATCGATGCTCGACGAACTTCGGCGCAATGACTGGGCGCCTAAATCCGTTCATCGCAAGGCCCGGGATATGATGGCAGCGGTAAATCGAATCGAGTCTCGAACCGGTCGTGATGCCCGACCGGCCGATATTGCTGCGGCATTGGATATTTCTTTAGACGAATACCATCAGCTGGTGTTAGAGACTAATACCTGTCGTGTATTTAATTTCGTCGAAGTTGAATATGATGATCAGAGTTTCAGCGATGGCGTTACCGACGAGTCGATTCAAGGGCCGCTTGGCGGCATACAAAAAGCGGAGTTCAAGCAGTATTTAGTTGATGCCATCAAGACATTACCCGAGCGCGAACAATTGATTATCAGTTTGTACTATGATGAGGAACTCAACTTAAAAGAAATCGGCAGTGTACTGGGGGTGAGCGAATCGCGAGTCAGCCAGTTAATGAGTCAGGCTCATACCCGGATGCGGTCGACACTTTCAGAATTTATTGAGCCAGAAGTTCATGAATATGGCTAATTATCAGCCATCGTAACTGGCGAATCCGCAATTTCCGTTTATTCTTATATATAGTATCTTTTCCTGCATCGTGACCCCGTTCGGATCTGGCTTGATTCCCGCCAGATCATATATCCATTATCGATATGTGAACCACTCGGCAGTTACGCAACCTGTTGCAGTCTTAGACTTCCTGCCGTGCAGGGGGAATACCGAAGTACTTGAAGGAGGTAGTGAATGAGTTTTTCTGATATTTTTTTGATTGTACAGAATCCGTTTTTGGCGGGAGTGATCTGGGCCGTTGGTATAGTGGCGATAATGTATTTTGCACGTTCGCCTGCCCATCTCGCTATTATTTCCATGAGCAGGGTAATCCATAATGCGTTGCGCCTCTCTGCTCGAGCGGTAATGGGAGCCGAAGCCCGACTCAATCAACGTAATCGTGAGGTGTTATTAGAGCAGGGTCGTGAAGCGGTGGAGCGCATTATTGAACGAGAGTTTGATCGGGTTGATGCTACCGTACGCCGAGATTTATCGGGCTATCCGGCCTTGCATCGTCAATTGAGTGAAGAAATAACCACGATCGATGACGACTATAAAGAGAGCACCGAAGTTCCTCCCGAGCCACCGGCCTGGGTGAAAGCAGTCGAAGCGGTTGCGAAGATACCAGGTAAAGATCCGATGGTGGCCTCTATATTAGAAGACATACACATTTCGATGGTTAAGGCCAATACCCAGGCGATTGAAGCCTATCGTAAATCCAGTCACAAGCGTCATGAACACTTAAAAAATATGATGCCACATTGGCGCAAGGTAAAAAGCGTACTCGGACAGGTCGATAAAAATGTGACCAGTTTATTAGCGCGTTCATTAACCATCGACCGTCATATGCAAGAATACGAAGGCATTATTTCCAGAACCGATCGGGCAGTGCGAACCTTATCGTCATCATCCTTAACGCAATTTTTTGTCTCCTTGTTGGTATTATCGATTGCAATAGGGGGTGCCTTTGTTAATTTCAATTTAATCGCGCGGCCTATGGCGGAGATGGTGGGGGGCACAAGTGAGATCATGGGTTTCTCCATTAGTACGATTGCCGCTCTGGTGATTATTCTGGTTGAGCTGTCGATGGGATTGTTTCTAATGGAAACAATGCGTATTACCCGAATGTTTCCCGTGATAGGAGCCTTGAACGATAAAGTTCGATTGCGTCTGGTCTGGGTATTTTTTGCCATACTCTTTTTTCTGGCTTCGGTTGAAGCCGGGTTGGCCTTTATGCGTGAGATGTTAATGGAAGACGATTCCAAACTTGTTGCCGCCTTAACCGGCACAGCAGCAGGTGGGCTTGCAGATGCAACCAATAGCTACTTATGGATTACCACGGTAGCGCAAATGGGCCTGGGCTTTGTATTGCCGTTTGCTCTTATGTTTGTTGCTATTCCACTTGAGACCTTTGTGCATTCAATGCGCACCGTATTTGGTTTACTCGGTGTGGGTACATTAAAAGTCATTGCCTGGTTGTTACGTTTGATCGGTAATATCATGCGTTATTTTTCAACTTCACTGGTGCAGATCTACGATCTCATTATATTTGGGCCGCTGTGGGTTGAGCGACTAATAAAATCAAGACACATTAAAGATGATGCAGGTACAGATGCATCATCGGTATATTAATAAAAGGGAGCCACTAATGAGCGTTAGAAAAATTTTACTAACTGGATTCGCGTTTTTTTTATTAAGTTGTTCGGCCGAGAATACGGGGCCAAATAATCAGGGTGTTTACATGTTGGTGGATACCTCGGGTACTTATGCTAAAGAATTACTACAGGCACAGAAGATCATTAATTTCACTCTATCAAAACTTAATCCGGGTGATACGTTTGCCGTGGCCAGAGTAGATACAGGCAGTTTTAGTGAAAAAGATATAATCTACAAACAATATTTTGATGATCGCCCGAGCACGACGAACCGGCAAAAGCGAAAATTTCGTGATGTCATTGATAAATTTATTAAAACAGCAAAACCGAGTTCCTATACTGATATTACCGGCGGGATATTACAGGCCATCGAATACCTGAATGAAGCGGATACGCGAAAGAAAACAATATTAATCTTTTCCGATTTAAAGGAAGAATTAAAAAAAGGATTTGTGCGCGATATCCCGTTACAGCTGAACGGGTATCAGGTGGTTGCGGTAAATGTGACCAAGTTACGTTCGGATAACAGGGATCCGCGAGAATATATGGATCGCCTTGAGGCCTGGGAGCTTCGAGTTCAAACAGGGCAAGGCGAATGGAAGGTTATTAATGATCTTTCTCGTCTTGAACCTATTTTTAATTAAAAAAACAGATTGCTCTTGTATTCTATCGAATGGATTCCCCTCTCGGCTTTAGTTTCCTGCGTCGCCCTACCGCCTACATGGTCCAGACCAGCTTCTCGACCGCGGGTCTTCTCCTCCTCCGTGTAGGCGTCCAGGGGAATGACGATTCAGCCCGCACTGTTTTTTCTCAAAGTCAAGATTGACAATACCTGCTGAAAAATAATAAATTTATAAAGGTTTCAAGTTTACGGATTGTCT
>QILH01000305.1 GCA_003233255.1 Gammaproteobacteria bacterium
GCCGTTATTTTAGTCTGGAATGTGACCGACAGGATTAGCCACATACTTATATATTAGATAACATGTGAGGCAGATTTAGACGACAGCAGTGGGGGAATGTCTGATTTAAATCAAGACCCGATGATGACGCAGAGTCCGGTTACACTCGTGCGGCAAGCATTTTCTTATCCCTATCCTATATGTAAGTCTGTCAGGTTCGGCTTGCGGAACACGCGGTTGATCTACGGTTATCGTATTTTCTCAATTCGATAAATTTGAATTTAACTTAACAGGAATAGTTTCCATGGCAGAACAAAATCAATACCAAACCCCGCAATCTCGGGTTGACTCGCAGCAAATAACTGAATTTTCTAAACCCAGGATCTTTGGAGTGAGTGGCCGAGTCGGACGTGTTCGCTATATTGCTTATAGCTTTGGGATAACGGTTGTATGGATGTTTTTACTTGGCATCCTGATGGTTCTCGCCATTTCAGTATTCGGCCAGGATAATCCTGCCGTTATGATTGTGCTTGGGGCGGCGTATTATATAGGTATTATTGTTTATCAGTTTATGGTCAGTATTCAACGGGTGCATGACTTTAATTCATCGGGCTGGTTGTCACTCATCATACTTATTCCTTTCGCCACCATTGTTTTATGGTTTATTCCCGGGACTCAAGGTGAGAATAACTATGGTCACCCGCCGTCACCCAATCATGCCGGTATATTCATTACAGCATTCCTGGTGCCCATTGTATTGATCGGAATTATCACAGCGGTCGCCATTCCTGCTTACAATGGTTATATTAATGCGGCTAAACAGGCGCAACAATTTGAACAGCAACCGTAACCGTACTTTTGAATGAGATGAAACTATTTCAAGTCCGATAAAAAATTAGAATGTTAGACACGCGACGATCGATTGAGACGCCTGAAGGGGTAGAGCTTGGGCTGCGACTAGCTGGCCCGGTTGTGCGCGGTTATGCCTGGATTATCGACGTGATGATTCGGCTGGCACTTTATATTGGCATCTGGATTGTATTTGGCTTATTGGGACAATTTGGTGCTGGGTTGGCGATGATCGCGATTTTTATCGTGGAATGGTTTTATCCTGTTGTGTTTGAAATGTATAACCTGGGTGCAACTCCAGGTAAACGTTCAATGGGAATCAAGGTGGTGCACGATGATGGAACTGAGGTGACATTACAGTCTTCGTTATTAAGGAATTTACTACGTGCCGTCGATTTTCTGCCTTTTCTATACGGGTTTGGTTTGATGTCGATGATGTTTAATCGTGATTTCAAACGCCTGGGCGATTTGACGGCCGGTACGATAGTTATTTATATCGAGAAGTTAAGTGAAGTGAGTGACATTAAAAAAATGTCACCGCAAATGCCCCCGATTTCATTGGCTTCACCCGAACAGAAGGCCGTTATTCAATATGCAGAGCGCCTTGATTTATTTACTCCCCAGCGTTGCAGTGAGTTAGCCAATATTCTGCAGGAGGTTACACATGAGAAAGATGAAAAAGGTGTGCAACGATTACTGCAATATGCTAACTGGATGATGGGTCGAAGATGAATCAGGATAGTTTTACCGAAAAATATCAATCACAGTGGGATGTGTTCGAGAACTGGCTAAATTCTCAGGATAAAACGATACCCATATCGCAGCGATCAAAGTCGGCGATTTCGGTCGAGATTCCTCATCGGTATCGGCAATTGTGTCACCATCTTTCGTTGGCGCAGTCACGAAATTATTCGGCCCACCTGGTTGAATATTTAAATCAGCTAACACTGCGCGGTCATCAACGCCTATATCGTGCAAAGAGTAGTACTTTGAGCGGATTTCTGGATTTCGTGTTTTATGAGTTTCCCTCACTGGTTCGATCACAGTGGCGGCTGTTTCTGTTCGCCACGGTTTTGTTTTATGGGCCCTTGTTTGGGATAGGTTATGCTATTCAAGTGAATCCTGAACTGGTTTATAGTGTTTTACCACCGGAGCAAGTCAGTCAATTTAAATCGATGTACGATCCTGATGCCAAACATATAGGCACAGATCGAAAATCGGACGATGACTTTGCCATGTTCGGCTTTTATATAAAGAATAATATCAGCGTCGGATTCCGAACTTTTGCAGGAGGCATATTGTTTGGTTTGGGCAGTATTTTCTTTTTAGTTTATAACGGGCTGGTTATTGGGGCCGTGGCCGGGCATCTCATTCAAATTGGATATTCTGAAACCTTTCTTTCCTTTGTGGTTGGCCATGGCTCGTTTGAGTTAACCGCGATCGTGATTGCTGGCATGGCCGGTCTTAAACTTGGTGGGGCCTTAGTGCGTCCAGGACTTTATTCGCGAGGCGAAGCATTAAAAAGAGCCGGCAAGGTTAGTTTAAAGCTGGTTTATGGTGTTATTTTAATGCTGATCATAGCGGCTTTTATTGAGGCGTTCTGGTCATCAAAGGGTAATATAGATTCAAGCATAAAATTCGTAGTGGGTTATGTACTGTGGGGAATCGTAATCTTCTATTTGTTAATGATAGGGCGTCGGCGTGCAACTTGAGAATATGACCGCACGGGTTCGTCCCCGCCAAACCTGGGAGGCAATTGACCTGGGGTTTATGTTGGTGCAACAGTGGTGGGGTAAAATCGCCTTTAGTTGGGTCGCTTATACCTTACCCGTTTTTATTCTGATTAATTATCTGTTGATTGATCACTATATCTGGGCAATGGTTGCTTTTTGGTGGTGTATGCCAATATTTGATCGAATTCCATTGCATATAATCAGTCGCGCTTTATTTGGTGAGGTAGAATCAAATAAGAAAAACGTAAAATCTATCTTGAAAATTATTCCCCCTCATTTTATTAAAACCTTGACCTTCTTGCGTTTTGATCCTGGTCGATCTTTTAATTTGCCAGTATGGCAGTTAGAAAAATTAAAAGGTAATGCGCGGGCTGAGCGAGCCCGGGTACTCAAAAAGATAACGTCTGGCAGCGCCTTTGCCCTGACACTAATGTGCATGTTGATTGAAATAATTTTGTTTATCAGCCTACTGGCATTAGTTTTCATATTTGTCCCGGATGCCTATACAGATGCGCTGGCTGATGCATTAGATCCGACATCGATAGAAGAAACCTGGTGGGGTGGGCTTAGTATTAATTTTTTGCTCTACATATCATTTTTTATTGTCCAACCATTTTATGTGTCCAGTGGCTTTTCACTTTATATAAATCGCCGTACTCAGCTTGAAGGTTGGGACATTGAGATTGTTTTTCGCCAACTCGCGCAACGAATTGGTAAATCGTCTCGATATACAGCCGGAATAGCTTTAACTCTTAGCGTGATTCTCGGCGGCCTGTTTTATCCGGTAGATTATTCTATTGCCGCTGAGAATGATCAGGTTGGGCTGGAAACGTTAAGTAAGTCAGGTTCTTTAAGTAATGCCGAAGCGAGAAAAACCATTGATGAGATCATGGCGCAAAAAGAATTTAATAATACCATTATCGTGCAACGCTGGCGTTATATCGGAAAAAAAGATAAAAAGGAAGAGAAAGACTTGCCAAAAGACCGCGAACCTGGCTGGTTGTCTGGATTGAGCGCTAGTTTGGGAGCAATAGGTGAAATTTTATTATGGGTT
>QILH01000311.1 GCA_003233255.1 Gammaproteobacteria bacterium
AGGAATTGGATCTGAACGCCGCTGTCGAACTGGAAAAGGCCAATGCCGGTTATTATTTAGCGGAGCTGGGCAATTTGATCGATACCGGGCCGACCCATACCAATGTGGCGGATCTCATTATTGCCCTGAAATACACTGGCGAATATTAGATTGTATTCCAAACCCCTACAATTGAACGCAGTTACGAGTTAGATTTGGTACAATGGCGAAATGTCAGATGTAATCGCTACAATATCAAGTCGTTCTGTCCATGATGCCGCTGAAGTCTGTTTGATGGAACACGATATTGAACAAAAGATCACTTTAACAAATACGTTAACGGAACATTTTCAAAAAGGTGATCTTGACATCGGCTCCAATATGGCGGTTCGTACCATTCCTGAACCCGGCCGTCCCGATTACCCCATTCTTGTTGCGCCACGCGAACTGAGTAGACGCAGCATGCGTGATGAAGCGGGGCGGGCGGCACTGGTGCATGCAATTGCTCATATCGAATTCAATGCGATCAACCTGGCGCTGGATGTGGTTTATCGATTTCGAGACCAACCACGTGCATTTTATGCCGATTGGCTACAGGTTGCCCAGGAAGAAGCCTGCCATTTTAAATTACTGGCCGCCCATCTCAACAAACTTGGTTATGCTTACGGTGATTTTCCTGGGCATAATGGACTCTGGGAAATGGCGGTTGAGACCGACTATGACGTATTAGTTCGTATGGCGCTGGTGCCAAGGGTGATGGAGGCGCGAGGCCTGGATGTCACGCCAGGAATCATGGCTAAATTTGAGCAGGTTGGTGATATAGATATGCTGAAAATACTAACCACAATTCAACGAGACGAAGTGGGTCATGTCGAAATTGGCACACGCTGGTATCGTTATTTTTGTGCACAAAGGGGATGGTCAGCGCTGGAAACGTTTAAACAGCTGATTGAGAAACACATGAAGGGTGGAGTGAGTGGCCCATATGATACCATGAGACGTAAACAGGCCGGATTTACCGACGATGAATTAGAGTACCTGGAACAGGCTGGAGCAAGATGAAAAAAATTATTTATAGTGTGTTTGCATTACTGCTGGGGGCTTGTCAACAAGCACCTCAAGATCAACTTATTGTCTACCTCGAAAATGAAGATGGTGTTGAACCCTACAAGACCCGAATTATCGTTACGCAAAAATTTATTCGTTTCGACGAGGGGGATAACTCGGAGACATTTTTAATTTTTGATCGGGCTAACAAGATCGCCCATAGCGTTAATCATGATATGAAAAGCACCATGGTGGTTGAAGGTAAAGATGCTGAGGTGAAGGCGCCTATTGAATTGAATCATACGGTAAAAATTATTGATGATATTAAAGACGCACCTAAAATAGATGGCGTAACGCCCATTCACCGTCAGCATTCTACCAACGATCAGGTTTGTTTTGATGTGATAAGTGCGGATGGACTAATGCCTGAAGCGGTAGCCGCGATGATTGAATTTCATCAAGTGTTGGCTACCGATAGTGCCTCAACGTTTAATATTATGCCAGCAGACATGCATGACCCCTGCGCGATCTCAATGAGCACCTTTGTACCGACCCGACACCTGCAGCATGGTTTTCCGGTACAGGAATGGAAACCGGGTTATGCTCGTAGTCTGGTGGATTATCAAAGTAACTATAAAGCCGATGCCAGTTTGTTTGTGTTGCCAGAAAATTATTTTACTTATACGGTGCAGGCATTTCGTGAAGGCCGGGTTGATCTTATGAATCAAAAGGTGTTTCCCAGACAAGAATTAGAGGATGCAGCGACAACATCAGAACAGCAGAATAATGAGCCGGTGGTGAATACTAAAGAGAAGAAATAAGACTCTACAGACAGAGATTAATTTATGCCAAGTGTTTTATAATTGTTTTTATCGACGCTTAAATAGCTTCCTGTCTTATACCAGTCGGCCAAAACGATTCTGCTCGCTTTAGCTCCATCAATTTCAAAGTCATGGGTATCTGGTCGATGTGTGTGGCCATGTATCAGATTAACGACTTTATGCTTGCGCATTTCCTGTAACACGGCATCTTGATTAACATCCATGATGTCATTTTCTTTTTGTGCCGTTTCGGTTTTGCTGATTTCACGTAATTTTTTTGCCATGGCCAGACGTTCTGCAGGTGGTTTGGCCAGCATTTCATCCTGCCATAGCGGGTTGCGCACCATAGTACGAAATTTTTGATACTCGACATCATCAGTACATAATGTGTCGCCATGCAGCAATAATGTTTTTGTGCCATACAGGTCAATAATATAAGGCTCATAGATAAGTTTGGCACCACTGAGTTTTTCAAACTGTTCGCGCATCAGAAAATCACGGTTACCGTACATGATGTAAACCGGAACCCCCGTATCGGCAAGAACATGAATTTGTTCGATTGCGGACTGGTATTCTGGCAGGATCATGTCATCGCCAAGCCAGACTTCAAATAGATCTCCGAGAATATACACGGCTTCAGCATTGACGGCATGCTGCTGCAAAAAAGTCAGGAGCAACGCCGCAATTTCAGGTCGTTCCTGACTTAAATGTAAATCAGAAATAAATAAGGTCGGCATGGTTAATCGATTACTTCAGCCTTTTCAATAACGATATCCTCGGCCGGCACATCCTGATGAAATCCGCTCGTGGTGGTGGCGACGCCTTTAATTTCATCAACAACGTCCATGCCATTCACGACCTTGGCAAAGACACAGTAGCCCCAGCCATCCACGGTTGGTGACGAGTGATTTAAAAAGGCGTTATCGGTCACGTTAAAAAAGAACTGGGCGGTGGCTGAATGGGGGTCATTGGTGCGCGCCATCGCCAGGGTGCCGCGATCATTTTTCAAACCATTATCGGCCTCGTTTTTAATTGGATCCCGGGTTTGTTTTTCTTTCATGCCCGACTCCATGCCGCCGCCCTGAACCATGAAGGTTTCTATTACTCGATGAAAAATAGTACCATCATAAAAACCGTCAGTTACATAGGCGATAAAATTTTCTACGGTGACGGGCGCTTTTTCAGCGTCAAGTTCAATATCAATTACACCCTTGTTGGTCGTCATACGTATCATAATTTAATTTCCTTTTGGGGCTGGTGCCGCCGGTGTATCGGCCGATGCGTCGGTTGAACTGGGTGCTGGCACAGGTTTATTTATATAAGTCATCCCCAGAATGATTGCCGATGACTTGGGCACATTCATTGGAAAGGGCCCGCCTGGGCCAGTGGGAATATTGCGAATGGTATCGACTACCTGCATACCTTTTACAACCTTGCCAAACACGGCATAGCCATAACCACGGGGTGTCTTGCTGGTGTGATCAAGGCTTTTATTATCAACGACGTTAATAAAAAACTGGGCCGAGGCCGAATGTGGATCGGCGGTTCTTGCCATGGCAATGGAACCGCGTACATTACTTAAGCCATTATCGGCTTCATTAATAACGGGGGCACGTGTTTCCTTGCGCTCAAAGGTCGGGGTAAACCCGCCGCCCTGAATCATGAAATTGGCCATGACCCGGTGGAAGATGGTGTTGGTGTAAAATTTGTCATCAACATATTGCAGAAAGTTGGCCACGGTTTTGGGCGCTTTTTC
>QILH01000018.1 GCA_003233255.1 Gammaproteobacteria bacterium
TTTATCCATAAAATTTACCTAGAATTCCTATGTCACAAGCCGCCTATCAAACTCAAATTTCTGAATCAGAACTCAAGATTAGCCCGATTGCGGCCGAGCAGTTAAAGAATCTAGTCGACAGCGTGGAAGAAGATATCGAAGGCATTCGTATTTTTGTCAGCGGCGGTGGCTGCAGTGGCATGACCTATGGCATGACCTATGCCGAGAATGTCGAGGCAACGGATAAAGTTATAGATGGCAATGGTTTCAAAGTCATGGTCGATGCCTTTGCGCTGGCTTATCTGGATGGCTGTGATATCGATTTCGTCGATAACGGGCCGAACAAATCATTTGTGTTTAACAATGTTTTCAAAAACGTTGGCGGCACGGGGGGGTGTAATGCCTGTGGTTCGAGCGGTGGCGGTGGCGGTTGCGGTTAAGCCCCCTGACCTTTTAGACACTCAATATGAAACAGGTCAATTATGACGCGCCCTGTGTGCTCATTATTGCCCCGCATGGCAGTTATCGAACTTTTGCCTTTCTTCATGCGGCACAAAGGCTGGCCATCAATACCCTGATCGCCTCCGATGGCAAGCATTCCCTCATCAGTGCCTATGCTCAGGGTATTCACCTCGATTTTACCCAACCTGAGCAACTGTATATTCAGCTAGTGAAATCTGTTCAGGACTATAACGTGGTGGGTGTCATTGCCACCGATGACTACACGGCTGAACTGGCTGCTCGCATTGCGCAAACTCTCGGGTTACCGCATAACGATCCGAATGCTGTGCTACTCACGCAACGAAAAGATTTAGCCCGAGCGCAACTGGAAAAACATGGGGTGAGTAAACCGAAACACTGGCGGCTGGATCTGCATGCAGATGTTAAATCACAGCTTAACTCGATCGTGTATCCGGTTGTGGTAAAACCGGTTTCCTTATCGGGTAGTCGCGGGGTGATCCGAGCCAATGATCAAGCGGAATTGTTAACGGCGATTGAGCGCATCACGTTATTATTAAATTCCATGAATGACCTGAACGACGAAGCGCAAAGATATATTTTAGTTGAACAATTTATTGAGGGCGAAGAATTTGCGATTGAAGGTATGTTGTATCAGGGTGAACTAAATTTATTAACCGTGTTTGATAAGCCGGAGCCGTTAAACGGCCCTTACTTTGAAGAAAACTATTACCTTTGCCCGAGCAAACTATCACAACAGAATCAACAACAGATGAAAGAGGTATTGCAACAGGCCTGTGATGCCTATGGCTTAACGGAAGGGCCTGTTCATGCAGAATGTCGAATTAAAGATGGCCAAATCTATATTATCGAAGTGGCTGCGCGTACCATCGGTGGCTTGTGTGCTCGACTGCTTAGTGTCGGTACTGGCCATAGTCTGGAAGAGATCGTATTACAACACGCCATGGGACAACACTGTGATATAAACCCTCAACAACAGGCGGCCGGGGTGTTGATGATACCGATCCCGAAGGCCGGGATATTAAAACGAATCGAAGGCATGCTGGCGGCGCAGGCTGTTGACCATATCGACGAGATCAATATTCAGATCCGAGAAGGTCATGAGCTTATCCCGTTACCGGAGGGATCGAGTTATCTGGGATTTATTTTTGCCTATGCGGATACCATCGAAAAAGTAGAACATGCGCTACGCAGCGCACATGCACATTTAAATTTTGTTATTGCACCCGTCTGGAAACTCAGTCAGGCTGGGTAAATCGTTTAAGAGAAAAAAATATGCCAACCGACACCCAAACATCTGTGAAATTTAATCCCGAAAAAATGACGCAGCGTTATCAACTGCAGGAGACGCGTCTGCAGGAAAAGATGCTGGACGGCACCACGCGTTGTCATTTATGCAGTTGGCGCTGTCGTCTCAAACACGGTCAACGTGGTTTTTGTCAGGCTCATGTGAATCGAAACGGCACTTTGTACAACTTATCGTATGGTATTATTTCCGCTATCGATGTGTCGCCGATCGAAGATAAACCGGTCAAACACTTTCAACCCGGTAGTCAGGTGATGTCGATTGGCAGTTATGGTTGCAGCTTTCGTTGTGGTGGCTGCCATAATCTGGATATCTCCTGGGGGGTGTCGGCACTGGATGGTTTGGCAAAAGGCGAATCGACCGAGGCCTATGTCTCGCCGCAGCAAATGATTGAGGTTGCGCAGCGCCATCAGGTGCAGGGCATTGCCTTTACGTATTCAGAGCCGGCGGTGTGGCTGGAATATGTGAGTGATGTTGCGCAGTTAGCCCGTGAGGCAGGTTTGTACACGGTATACGTATCGAACAGTTTTGTGACCGATGAGGCCTTGAAAGAGATCGCGCCGCATGTCGATGTATTGTGTTCGGATGTGAAGAGTCTGGATGAAGAGTTTTATCAGGATATCTGTCGTGCCTCCAAAGTACAGGACATCTTAAACTCGATTGAGATGGCCAACAAATTAGGCATGCACGTTGAAACGCGTACTAATATTATCCCAACCAAAAACGATGATCTTGATATGCTAAAAGGCATTGCTCAGTGGATCTACGATAAACTTGGCAGTGACAGCCCATGGCATATTACAAAATTTTTTCCGGCCTATAAATTATCGGATTTGCCTTCCACTCCGACTGAATTGATGAATAAGACCTATGATGTTGCCAAACAGGTCGGCTTGAAAAATGTTTATGTCTATGATGACAAAGGCTGTGATTGTGCCGATGAAAATCTCACGGTCAGTGAATATTTATCAATTGATGCGGATGAAGTGTATACGATTAAAAAATGTGCCGCTTCCTGTTGTGGAGATGAAGGTATTTTACTGAAGAAATACGAAAGCAAAGATTAAGACGAACCGCTCAGGTTGATCGTTTTTACCCTGCCTGCTGGTATAAGGCTCGTGTTCAGGCGTTGCACTAAAGGGATCATTTAAAATGACTAACAGTTTTCGATTTAAATGGTCTGGTTGGGTAAAGGCATTGAATTGAACCGACTATAAAATTCATTGGCAGTTGGGTAAAGTTGAGTTTTTCAAGGATTGCTAGCACCATGGGGTTCGAAACCACAAAGAAATCGGTAATAATTGAACATAACAATAAAAGGGTACGCCCTGAAGTATATTAAGCGAAAAATTATATGAGCAACCAGATTCACTCAACGGCCATCGTCGCCAGGCAGACCGAGCTAGGCGAGAATAATATTATTGGGCCATTTGTCATCATTGAAGCAGGCGCCATATTGGGGAACAATAACCGTGTTGCGGCCCATGCGGTGATCAAAAAAAGCGTGCGTCTAAAAGATGACAACGTGTTATCTGAACATGTGGTGTTAGGTGGGATCCCGCAATACGCCGGTTTCGATGAATCAACGCTGAGCTACCTTGAGATTGGCTGTCATAATATTTTTCGTGAGGCCGTTACGGTTAATTGTGCGCTGCATGAAGGCGAGAGCACCCGAATCGGGGATCGCAATTTTCTGATGCACGCCATGCATATTGGCCATGATTGCCGCATCGGTAATGATATTACCTTTGGGCCATCAACTGGGATCGGTGGCCATGTTGAGATCTTCGATAAGTCCGTCCTTTCCGGTGGGGTGATG
>QILH01000153.1 GCA_003233255.1 Gammaproteobacteria bacterium
GCAAGAAACGCCAAGAGTTTTTTTGCACAAATACAATCCAAAAAGTGGGAAATAAACCCCCGGTATAGGAGCGTTATTTCGACAGCCTACATCCCTCCCCCCATTTCAAAAAACCGGCCTCGTGATCGTTATTGACCCATATCGTTTGATTCGTTTATAGTGGGTGAATCGAACGATTATTATGAGGTTATATTATGAATTCACTTTCGGCCAATGAAGCTAAAACACAATTTGGTGATCTGCTTTTAAAAGTACAGCGAGCGCCTGTTCAAATAAACAAGAACGGTAAAGCCGTTGCGGTTGTTATTTCGATGGATGAATATGAGGGTATCGAGGCGCTCAAGCTAAGACTTTTGCAATTAAGAACAACCCAGGCAAAGGAAGACATCAAAGCGGGTAATACCATTGATGGTGAGTCATTTTTAATGAGCTGGAATCTGGCCAGCACGACTAATGGTTAATTTCCGAATTATTTAAGGGTAGTGTTAAACATGAGTTGAGGTTGCTTGACAAGATTGATCGATTTAACTATCGTAATACCTAAAGTCAATCGATAGGAGTATTGCAATGTTAAGCGTTAAAGTGTCACCTAAATATCAAGTTGTTATACCTAAAGAAATCCGGGAATCGTTGAACCTGTTGCCTGGTCAAAAACTGCAAGTTATTCAATATGAAAACAGAATAGAATTCATCCCGGAAAGAGACATAGGTGAGCTTGAAGGCTTTCTTAAAGGTATTGATAAATCATTTATCAGAGAAGATGACAGGCTATGAATGTTGTAGATACTTCAGGGTGGCTTGAATACTTTGAAGGCGGTTCGGCTGCCAAAAAATTCTCTGTTCCTATAAAAGCAATCAAAAAACTCATAGTACCAACAATATGTATTTACGAAATATCAAAAATAATACTTCGAGAATGAAAATCATCTGTTACAAGCACTTGCGGCCATTCAAAAAGGGCAAGTGGTAGCGCTTATACCCTCAATATCAACGGCTGCAGCCAAGGTTAGTTTAAAATATAAATTACCCATGGCTGACAGCATCATATATACAACGGCAAAACAATATAATGCGACAGTATGGACTCAAGATATTGACTTTAAAAATCTCCCCAATGTCAATTACATGCCAAAATCTCGTTGCTAAAAAGCGCCTTTCGGTCAACTTGTAAGAGCCTAAAAAAATACAGGGACACCCGTAATAATACACATCGTTCGCTCTTAACTTCCCTTGACCGGGAAAGGTATGAGTGGGGTCCGCTGTAAATTCTCTACACCAGCGACGCAAGGCTGTCGGTCCAATAATGAATAAAATATTGCTGACACGCTTGCCAGGTAATATGTACAAATAGCAGAAATGGGGAGTTTCTGGGAGTCTTTGGGTGGTTGCGTTTGGTTTTATGCTGAAAAGTTACGGTAAATTTAAGGTAAACTATTCAGTCTGGCTCACTCTAAAAATCAAAACAATATGTTACATACGAACATCAATCAAAAAAAGTCTCTGTTTTCTATTTTCGCACTCATTATTTTTACACTTTGTCTGTTTTCTCTATTCACAGCGAGTTTGGCAGAAACATTGCCTGAAAAACGTATTTGGGTCACTGATGGTACAGTCAACGCCATTGTTACAGCACAGACCTCGATCTATATCGGAGGTGATTTTAACTACGTTGGCCCGAGCACAGGCCCCGGAGTGAGTCTCAACGCCAGTAGCCAGCAACCTAATATTACGGACCCTATTATTAGCGGTGGCAGTCCCAAAAGCAGCGTATTCGCAGTCCTCCCGGACGGTGATGGCGGGTGGTATGTCGGCGGAAATTTTACAACCGTCGGTACCGACCCCGAAAACCAATCGCGTAACAACCTGGTTCATATCTTATCCACTAAGGTCATTAATCCTCTCTTCAACCCCGCGCCCAATGGTATTGTTCGTGCCTTAAGTCTTTCTGAGGATGGTGACACGCTGTATGTGGGCGGGGAGTTTACGACGATAGATGGCCAAAATCGAAACCGTCTTGCTGCGATTACGGTTGCCGATGGTGCAGCCACAAGCTGGAATCCTGACATTGATGATAACGCCGTTTTTAGTTTGTTACTTGATGAGGCAGGCAATCGTATTTTTGTGGGGGGTAGTTTTGGTTCTGTTAATGGTGATAGCACTATTAAAGGCATAGTCAGTCTTAACACGAATAACAATACTCGCACAGCAGCTTGGTTAGCCAGTACCTCTGTTAATACCAGTGATTTTGTTTACGATATGGCGCTGAATGACGATAAAAATAGATTATACATTGGCGGAAACTTCACCAATATAGGCAGTCAGGCTCGTAATAATATCGCGGCCTTAGATCCCGACACCGGCGCTGCAAATGCTTTTAATCCTGATGCGGATGGTCCAATACATTCGTTAATGCTTAACGAGGATGAAGATGAGAGTGTGGACGAAACTCAACTTTATATAGGCGGTAGTTTTTTGAATATGGGTGGCCTACCACAAAACTATGCGGCGCGTCTTAACACCGGTGCCGATACCAATAATCTGGATCCGGATTGGGCACCTTCCATTAATAATACGGTGCGTTCTATCGTTGTTTCTGGGAGTCGAATTTATATTGGTGGGGATTTTACTCGCGTTGAATCACTGGACCGACGCGCTCTTATAGCTCTCACCGTTTCAGGCAATCAGGCGGGTTGGTTCGCCAATGCAAGTGGAGAGGTTCATACCATTGCACTGTCTACGAACGGCAGTAATGTCTTTGCTGGTGGTGAGTATTTATCGATTGGCGGACAAGAACGCAATAAACTGGCCCAAATTGATGCCTCAACAGGAGCTGCATTATCTTGGTCCCCTGTTATTGATGATGGCAATATTCAAACAATGGTTTTAAACAGTGATGAAACGGCTTTGTACCTTGGTGGGACTTTTACGAGTATAAACACAACCAGTCAACAATATGTTGCAAAATTACAAACCGCCACATCCGATCTACACAGCTGGAATCCGAATATTAATGGCCCAATTAATACTTTGGTTCTTCTTGATAAAAGTGTACCTATACTTGATATTGCTATTGACCCAAGTCAGCCCGAGACGGTGTATGTGGCTTCTGAATTAGGCATTTATAAATCTACAAACGGCGGAACATCTTGGAATGAAAGCAATAATGGGCTATCAACATTATTTGTCAAAGATCTGGCTATTGATCCTGTACAAAGCTCTATACTCTATGCGGCCACTCAGGGTGGCGGCGTTTTTAAGAGTACGGACAGCGGTGCAAACTGGGTCGCCATAAACTCAGGACTCACGCAATTAGATGTAAATGTTCTGGGGATAACGCCGGATGGATCCATCGTCTATGTTGGTACAAAAAATGCGGGCAGAGAAAGTGGTTTATTTCGCAGTGAAAATGGTGGCGCAACCTGGCAGCTGCGTGCTATTGTTGATTCCACACAGGATGTTACACGTATTGTTATAGATCCAAATAAAAGTAACTTACTCTATATGGGAACAACGAATGGATTGTTTCGAATAGAAGACAGCGGTGAATTTGTCGTTTCTACCGATATTATCGGCAGCCTCGCTAATAAAAATATACTTGATATTCAAATTGATCCTTCCCCCGTTGCCGATGATGCTTCTTCTTTAATATACATCGTTAATGATGATGCTATATTTTCCAGTAGTGATAATGGGACGACATGGGCACTACATAATAATGATCTTCCTAGTGGCGTCATATCACGAATAGCGCTGGATAAAGCAAACACCTCAACGCTTTATGCTGGAACAATCAATCGCGGCATCTTCAAAAGCACAGACAGTGCTCAATCATGGGCAAGAGAAAGTTCCATTCTTGATAATAGAGGTATATTTTCTCTTGCAGTTCACCCCAGTAACTCCGTTGATATTTATGCTGGAGGCGCATCGACCTTACTTTTTAAAAGTACAGATGGCGCGAATACTTGGGAAGAAAGGCATGACAATATCCCCAACGATATTCTTTTTGCAGGCGGTGATTTTTCATCATCGGCAACCCATCCTAATTACCTTGCAGCAATCGGTACAGCGGACAACATCAGTGATTATTTTATGGGCTGGAATGCGAATTTATCCAGTAACAGTGTCGTTAATAATCTACTCGTATCAAATGATGGGGACACGTTGTTCGTTGGCGGTTCGTTTACAGATATTGGCGGACAAGCGCGAAACAATATTGCCACGATTGCAACCGATGATGGCATTGCTTTGAATGACGGATCACCGAGCATTGATGACGGTGTCGTGAATGCCTTGGTGCTCAGCAGCGACGAAGCTGTGCTTTATGCAGGAGGCAGCTTTACTGCAACAAGCACCCATGCAGGAAG
>QILH01000094.1 GCA_003233255.1 Gammaproteobacteria bacterium
AAGGGCTTAACTGCGGCGGAACCGATTTATGTCGATCGCATGGAAGGCGACCCGTATGTGCGTAAGGACGTATGGGAAGAATGGCAAAAACCCAATCACGGTGACCTGAGTTATGTGAGTAAAACCAAAAACTCATTTGATGAAGAACACTTTGTTCGTGTGCCTTATCATGACGCTGAAGAAATGACCGCACAGAAAATTGCCTACTTTGCTAAAAAACACGGTGGTAATTCAATTAGTTTATACGGGTCTGGTCAACTCACCATGGAAGGTCAGTATCTTGAAAATCTGTTCATGAAAGGGGTGCTGGGCTCCAATACTATTGAGGCCAATGCTCGTATGTGCATGACGTCGGCGGTGACCGGTTACTTTGCCACGCTGGGTTCCGATACACCTCCGCTGGCTTATGACGACATTGAAATGACCGATATGATTATGCACTTCGGACATAACGCGCGTGAATCGCATCCGATCATTTTCTGGCGTGCCGCCGATTATAAACGTAATAAAGATATCCCTACGGTGGTAGTCGATCCTCGTTATACCGGCACGGCCAAAGGGTATGAGGATATTAATCCCAAAAATTCAGTACACGTACCGATTCTTAATGGCGATATTAGCTTTTTGAATGCAATGGCTCATGTATTGTTAAAAGATCACAAAGACGTAATTGACTGGAAATTTTTAAAAGCGCACACCACTGGCTGGAAGGAATACACGGATGGGGTGCTAAAGGATTACAGTCCTGAGCAGGTACAGGATCGCATGGGTGGTCCTAATCATGATGTTTCGCCTGAACTAATTCGGAGGGTAGCCGGAATGTTTGCCGATGCGACCCGAAAACGTCTGGCGCGTAGTAAAGGTACGCATGAAGGTAAAGGATATGGTGGTGTCATTATCATGTGGGGTATTGGTTATAACCAGCACATCCACGGTCAATACAATGTCATCTCGGTTATAAATTTATTAACCATGACGGGTAATCTGGCTAAACCAGGTTGCGGCCCTTTCTCGATGACGGGGCAACCAAATGCCATGGGCGAACGTTTCACTGGGGGATTAACCGATCGTTTACCCTTCAATCAGCCTTTAAAGAATGCTTCGCACCGCAAATGGATGGCGAAGCAGTGGAGGGTGCCTGAGGCGAATCTTATTAAAGCCATGAACTCCAAAAACCCAGGGTTTGCTGTGGGCATGATGGAGCGGGCATTAAAAGATGAAGTAAAGGCTATGTTCCTGGTTTACGCTACGCACATTGATTTACCCGATCTGGATAAACTGGTCAGACCTGCTTTGTCGAAAACGTTTAATGTCGTTCAGGAAATTTATCGTCATGCGCCGAACAATTTATTTGCCGATGTTATTTTTCCAGCGGCAACCTGGGGTGAGGTCGATGGTGTTTATATTAGTTCAGAACGTCGAATCAATCGTGTCGAAAAAGCCGCTGAGCCACCACCCGGATGTATACCCGACATGGACATGGTTATCGATAAAGGCCGTATGATTGCTGATTTAATGGGGCTCGATGGTGACAAGATTTTCCCATGGAAGAAGGGCAAGGATGGGTTTTATGATGCAGAAGATATTTTTCGCGATGTCGTTATCGCCTCAGAAGGCACCGATACGGATCTAACCGGCATGTTAGAAGTTGAAAAGGTCGATGGCAAAGGCCTATATGAGCAGCTGCGTGATTTGCGGGGTATTCAATGGCCAGCACCAACCTATGAAAATGCGAAAAGCGGGGGCACCAAACGTCGCTTTATGGCTCAGGAAGGCGTGTGGAAAAATAAACCCTATGGCTATTTCCGTACCAAAGATGGCAAGGTGCATATGAAGCTTTGTAAACAGGACTATAGCCAACGTGAAGAGATCACCAAACAGTTAATGGAGTTTGGTGATAAGGAAGGTGTTTATACAATCGACAATATCCCGTTGCTTAAAAAAGCCCGCGACATGGGTTTAACACCAGATTTACCGGATGAAAAAGAACGTGGCAAAAGTTGGGATAAAGTCGCCAAAGATAAATATCCTTACTGGTTAGGTCTGGGTGTCGTGTATGAACATTTTCATACTGCCAAGTCTAATCGAAGTCCAACAACGCGCCGTCTGGTGCCTGAGATGTATGTTGAGATGCATCCAGATGACGCCAAAGATCTTGGCATTAAAGATGGTGACAAGGTTAATTTAATTACACGGCGTGGTAAATATCAGGCTAAGGCGCAGGTTGGAAATAATTCACTGGTTAAACCAGCCCGAAACAGTGTGCCTCGTGGATATATGTTCAGTCCATGGAACCTGTCTGTTGCCGATAGCGCGGATCCCAAAAAGAACAAATGGTTGGTGAACAGTACCTCCAGCCGGGTCTGGGATATCGTGTCGGGTCAGGTGGATTTTAAGAAGCTGGCTGTACGCATAGAGAAAGTTTAATAACGTCAACCGTGAGGGGAAGGGTGGGCGCCGGTGCGGCTGGGGTCCACCCTTTTTAGTTAAGAAAACTCTGAACACGTATTTAGTAAAGTAGAGATGACTGACGAATGAAACGACGTGCCTTTGTAAAAGCTCTTGCGGCTACAGGAATATCCGCTGTCCTGGCCGAGAATGTGCTGGCAGCGAAAAACAATCCGTCATTACGTTTTGTTCGCCCACCCGGTTCGTTATCTGAAGATGATTTCATATCCCGCTGTATCCGCTGTGGCAAATGTGGAGAGATTTGTCCAAATCGATGTATCAAATTTTTCAGTTTCGAAAATGGAATGGCGTCACTGGATACACCCTTTATTATTCCACGCGAGCAGGCCTGTATTCTTTGCATGAAATGCGGTGACGCCTGCCCAACTGGAGCGATCAAACCACTCGAACGTGAAATGCACACCATCCTGGAAAACGTGAAAATGGGTAAGGCTCGGGTTGATGTGAATCTGTGTTTATCTTATCAGGGTAAAACTTGCGGAGTATGTTACCGGGCCTGTCCTTTAGCGGATGTTGCTATCCGAATCGGTATGTTAGAGCAACCGCATGTGCTGGAAGGATGTGTGGGTTGCGGTTTGTGTGAACGTTCCTGTATTCAGATTCCACAGGCGATCAGAATTATTCCAGATCATACCAGACAACAACTTAAAACGTAGAAAATAGACTCATCACCATGAAAGCCATTGTTAGACATTTAAACAAAGTACGTTGGCTGGTGCTTACGTTTATATTTAGTATGTTGATCTTATTACCATACTTACACTTATATCAAACTTATGAGGCCGCGCATGCTTATGATTTACTGGCGCCTAATGAGAAATTTATTTACGACAGCATGGAGTGGTTGAGTAAGCCGTTTGTCAATGATCCCGAGGTCGATCTCAATAACTTGAAGGGAACAACCTGGTCAGGAACCTTGTTTGGATTAAAAATGAGTGATCCGCTGGCTGTGGTTGGTCAAGTCTCCGCGGGTAAGATGATTTACTGGCCTTTTTTATTAACGGCATTGATTCCTGTTTTATTAACGCTAGTCTTCGGGCGTT
>QILH01000005.1 GCA_003233255.1 Gammaproteobacteria bacterium
GCCTTCCTGTGAAGTCAGTAGTTTTTGCGCCGCCAGGATCTCTTCATCACTGCATTCATCAAACCAGCCCTTTGATTCTTCTTTGACAACCCAGGCCTTGTCCCAACTTTGTGGATGGCCAATACGAATCGCAGTCGCCACTGTCTCAGGGTTATCCACCATCTTGCCACGCATAAACGGGGCTGAACCGCTGGCCTGATAACCCACCATTTTCGGTACACCGTTTACAATACCGTGCTCGTGATATTCTTTATAACCCATCCAGTGAGCGGTGATGTTACCGGCATTGCCGACCGGGATGCAGTGGTAATCCGGCGCGGCACCTAATTCTTCTAAAATTTCAAAGGCCGCAGTCTTCTGTCCCTGAATACGAAATGGGTTAATTGAATTCACAATCGTTACTGGCGCATGCTCGGCCACGTCTTTAACTAGCTGCATGCCTTCGTCAAAGTTACCTTTGATCTGAATCACCACTGCACCATGGATCATCGCCTGCGCTAATTTACCCAGTGCAATTTTTCCTTCTGGAATTAATACAAACGCAGTGATGCCGGCACGCGCCGCATAAGCCGCAGCGGCCGCGGAGGTATTGCCGGTCGAGGCACAGATGATCGCCTTGCTGCCGGCTTCTACTGCCTTGGTCACCGCCATGCACATGCCGCGATCCTTGAAGGAACCGGTTGGATTCAGACCTTCGTATTTAACATAGATGTCGACATCTTTACCCAGTAACGCCGGGATATTATTCAGTCGAATGAGCGGCGTGTTGCCTTCGCCCAAACTGATTATGCGCGTATCATCGTGAACCGGCAGACGGTCACGATATTTGTCGATTAATCCAGTATAACGGGGACGAAATGTCATATCTTTAAACCTCTAAATTTTAAATTTTACGCGTCATTCCCTGGCGAGGGGCATGACAACATGCTGTTCTTTGTTCCTGTTTATTGCAACAAGAACCAGACCATTAACTCATTCTAATTTGCGTTTAGCATTTCCATTCTAATTCTTGTCACACGATCGTGAATACTATCCAGTGCTTCGATGCTTTTAATTGCCGCGTTCATGTTTTTCTCTAACACGCGATGCGTCAACATAATCACACACGCATCGTTTTGCTCATTGGCCGGTTCTTTCTGAATAATTGCCTCGATACTAATATCGTGTTCACCTAATATTTTCGTTACCTCAGCCAGCACACCCGGTTTGTCGCTGGCCATCATACGCAGATAATACGCCGTGTGGACATCGTCTATCGATAAAATGGGAGTATCAGATAAAGTCCCTGCCTGAAAGGCCAAATGCGGAACCCGGTTTTCAGGATCGGAGGTCAAGGCACGCACGACGTCGACCAGATCCGCCACAACCGCGGAAGCCGTTGGTTCGGCGCCTGCACCCGCACCATAATAAAGTGTTGGCCCAACCGCATCACCCTGCACCAATACCGCATTCATGACACCATCGACGTTCGCCAGCAATCGTTTTTCCGGAATCAGGGTGGGATGCACACGCAACTCAATGCCCTTGTCCGTTTTGCGCGATACGCCCAGATGTTTTATTCGATAACCTAGTTCTTCAGCAAACAGCACGTCTTCCTGAGTGATGTTGGTAATGCCTTCCGTGTAGGCAGATTCAAACTGCAACGGTATGCCAAACGCTATTGAGGCCAGAATCGTTAACTTGTGCGCGGCATCAATACCTTCGACATCGAAGGTGGGATCGGATTCAGCATACCCCAGTTGCTGCGCTTCTTTTAACACGTCATCAAAATCACGTCCCTTGTCGCGCATCTCGGTCAGGATAAAATTACCGGTACCGTTGATGATACCGGCCAGCCACTGTATCTGGTTTCCGGCCAGACCTTCGCGAATCGCCTTTATAATAGGTATACCTCCCGCCACCGCCGCTTCAAACGCCACCACCACCCCTTTGGCCTGCGCAGCAGCAAAGATCTCATTACCGTGTTTGGCGATCAAGGCCTTGTTCGCGGTTACCACATGTTTGCCGTTTTCAATCGCCTGCATGACTAATTCTAACGCCAGGGTATCGCCACCGATCAATTCAACAATAATATCGACATAGGGGTTGCTCACAATGTCAAAAGGATCGACCGTGATTTGAATGCCATCGGTATCACAGATTCGTTTTTTATTTAAATCTCGCGCCGCGGCATGCGTGACTTCAATCTCACGACCGGCACGGCGCGCAATCTCCTGCGCATTTCGCTTTAATACATTAACGGTTCCGCCACCGACCGTACCTAAACCCAATACTCCAATTTGAACTGGTTTCACTTTTATACCTTTTGCTTTTCTAAACGTTTAAACATATCACGAATGCCGCGTACGGCCTGACGAGTACGATGTTCATTTTCTATTAGTCCAAAGCGAACGTAACCGTCACCGTAATCGCCAAACCCGATCCCGGGGGACACCGCCACTTTCGCTTCTTTTAACAATAATTTTGAGAATTCCAACGAGCCCATCTCACGATAGGGTTCCGGGATCGGCGCCCAGACAAACATGGTGGCTTTGGGTTTTTCCACTTCCCAGCCCACCGAGCATAAGCCTTCACATAACACATCGCGCCGCATCCGATAACGTTCAACAATCTCGTCGACGCAATCTTGCGGGCCTTCCAGTGCCGCGATGGCCGCCACCTGAATCGGGGTAAACATGCCGTAATCCAGATAGGATTTCATGCGCGTCAGTGCCGCCACCAACGCAGGATTGCCGACCATAAAACCGACTCGCCAGCCTGGCATATTATAGGTTTTGGATAAACTGTAAAATTCTACCGCCAGGTCTTTTGCTCCGGGAACCTGCAAAATGGACGGGGCTTTATACCCATCGAATACGATCTCGGCATAGGCCAGATCATGCACTACCCATATTTCATGTTCACGCGCTATTTTGATCACGCGTTCAAAAAAATCCAGATCAACACACTGCGTGGTCGGGTTACCGGGAAAATTCAACACCAGCATTTTGGGTTTCGGCCAGGAATCTTTGATTGCCTTCTCAAGCCCTTCAAAAAAATCGATGTCGGGGGTTAACGGCACATGACGAATATCCGCGCCGGCGATAATAAATCCGTAGGGATGAATCGGATAAGCCGGATTAGGAACCAGCACCGCATCGCCCGGCCCAACCGTGGCCATGGCCAGATGCGCCAGCCCTTCTTTTGAACCAATCGTCACGATCGCTTCTGACTCGGGATCAAGTTCGACTTTGTATTTATCCGCATACCACTGACAAATGGCACGTCTTAAGCGAGGAATGCCGCGTGATAATGAATAACGATGCGTGTCTGAACGTTGCGCGACTTCGATTAATTTATCTACAATGTGTTTTGGCGTCGGTTGATCTGGATTTCCCATGCCAAAGTCGATAATGTCCTCACCACGCGCACGCGCAGCGGCCTTTAATTCATTAACAATATTAAAGACATAGGGTGGAAGACGTTTTATCCTGGGGAAATCGTCGATCAATGGGTTCTACCTGTTAAATG
>QILH01000285.1 GCA_003233255.1 Gammaproteobacteria bacterium
ATGTTTACTGTTTACGGTCTGGCCGAGGCTACTCTGGCGGTTGCTTTTCCGAAACCCGGCGAGTCCTATCGTGCCCTCTATCTTGATCGGCATTCATTAGTGCTGGGTAATCAGATAAAAATTGTGAACGAAGATCATCCGGATGCCGTCGGTTTTGCGATAGAAGGTCCGGCGGTTAAAGACATACAGATTAAGATCACAGACGGCGATAATACGGTGTTAGTGGAAAACTCAATTGGGCTGGTGCAAATAAAAGGCCCCAGTGTAACCGCGGGTTATTATATGGCGGACGAGGCCAACAAGGCTGCATTGACGGGAAAGGGTTGGTTAAATACCGGCGACCTGGGATTTTTAACCGAACACGAAGAACTGGTGATCACCGGCCGCGAGAAAGATATTATTTTTTCCAATGGTTTGAACTACTATCCCCATGATATTGAAGCAGTGGCCTTGCAACTTCCCGAACTTGAGTTGGGCAAAGTGGTCGCCTACGGGGTTCGGCATCCTGATAGCGATACGGATTCACTGGTGGTGTTTGTCCTGTTTCGAGCTGAGGTTAAAGATTTTATTGGCATCGTGCGCGATGTAACTCGCCATATCAACGAACAAACCGGACTTGAAGTGGAAAAAGTCGTGCCGGTTAATCGTATCCCGAAAACCACCAGCGGGAAGTTACAACGCCGTTTGTTAGGCGACGCCTATTTAAAGGGCGAATTTAATGAGCCGCTTCACCTGATCGAGGGATTGTTAATCGAGGCCAATGTGCAGGATACTGGTGACCTAAGTAAAACGGAATATCAGTTAAAGACGTTATTTGAAGAATTACTGGAAGGCAAAACGCTGGGTATTGAGGACAATTTTTTTGAGACAGGGATCAGTTCGCTTACCCTCACGGAATTCCATGAAAAGGTGGACGGTGTCTATCCCGGAGTGGTGGATGTGACGGATATCTTTGAATATCAAACCCTTTCCGAGCTGGCAAAATTTGTGGATGAAAAATTAGCGGCCAGTTAACTACCAATCAGGGGCAAAAATCAGGCTATCTTTATCGAACTAACGCGGTAAAATAGCATGCTAACCGTTAGAAGCAATACATGCCCATTCACCAGCATGGATATAGGCGTTATATCCGCCAGGTTCTCAGGATGGTCAATGCGATGTCGTGGTTTTTACCTGGGTTATGGTAGACACGAGCTGCAGGGCGGCCATCGAGGGATAGCGACCAACGGGTCAGGCTAAAAATCTAGTTTAATAATATACAAATGCAGGCCATACCCTTGCTGGGGATTTGGCGGGCGAATAACAGGATACTCAATGACAGTTCGGACACGCTTTGCCCCCAGCCCTACAGGTTATTTACATATTGGTGGTGCCCGAACCGCCTTGTTCTCCTGGCTCTATGCGCGCAAACACGGTGGGCAATTCATTTTACGCATCGAAGATACGGATCTGGAACGCTCGAGCAAAGAATCGGTCAATGCCATACTCGAAGGCATGACCTGGCTGGGACTGGAATACGATGAAGGCCCGTTTTATCAGACGGAGCGTTTCGATCGTTACAAAGAAGTCATTAAACAACTGATGGACAACGGGCAAGCATATCGTTGTGAGTGCAGTAAAGAACGTCTCGATAAATTACGCACAGATCAAAAAGCCAACAAACAAAAACCACGTTATGACGGTTGTTGTCGTAATCAGGATATTAGTGCCGATGTTCCGCATGTGATTCGCTTTAAAAATCCGCTCGAAGGACAGGTCGTTATTGATGACATGATTCGTGGTCGGGTGATCTTTCAAAATACAGAACTGGATGATTTAATTATTCAACGTACTGATGGCACACCGACTTATAACTTAACGGTGGTCGTCGATGACCTGGATATGAACATGACCCATATCGTGCGAGGTGATGATCATCTCAATAACACCCCACGCCAGATTAATATCCTCGCGGCAATGGGGGCGGAAGCACCCACCTATGCCCATGTGCCGATGATTCTGGCGGAAGACGGCGCCAAGTTATCAAAACGAGTTCACGGTGAATCCGTAAGTGTGATGCAGTATCGGAAGCTGGGGTTTTTGCCCGAAGCCTTGCTAAATTATTTAGTCCGCCTGGGGTGGTCACATGGGGATCAGGAAATATTTTCGATTGATGAAATGCTGTCGCTATTTGCTATTGATGATGTTAACAAGTCGGCATCAAGCATCAATCATAAAAAACTGCTCTGGTTGAATCAGCAATACATCATTAATTCAGCCCCAGAACATATCGAACACCATCTAAGTTATCATTTAGGAAAGTTGGAGATCGACCCAAGTGAAGGTCCGAATATTATAGACGTGATCGAAGCGCAACGGGAGCGGGCCCAGACTCTGGTTGAGTTAGCGGGTATTTGTGCGTTCTTTTATAAAGACTTCGATGCCTTTGATGAAAAGGCAGCAAAGAAACAATTAAAAGCAGCAGCAGTTGAACCGTTGACCCTAATAAAAACAAAATTCAATAAGCTGGATGACTGGAACCAACAAAACATTCATGACATTATTCATGGCGCTGTCGAAGAACTTGATATGAAAATGGGGAAGGTCGCGACCCCATTGCGCGTTGCGGTGACCGGTGGCCAGCCTTCGCCCTCTCTGGATCTAACGGTATGGCTGGTTGGAAAACAAAGAACATTAACCCGCATCGATATGGCGTTAGGCTATATTGCCAACCGGGCATCTTAACGTAGATATAAAATAATTATGACAGAAGAAAAAGCCCCCACTAATTTTATTCGCCAGATCATCGATAAAGATTTGCAGGCAGGTAAAAACGATAGCAAAGTTATAACCCGTTTTCCCCCTGAGCCCAATGGCTATCTGCATATTGGTCACGCTAAATCGATCTGTTTGAATTTTGGCATCGCTCAGGACTATCAGGGTCGTTGTAATTTACGGTTTGATGATACCAATCCCAGTAAAGAAGATATCGAATTCGTTGATGCGATAAAATGGGACGTGCAATGGCTTGGTTTTGAATGGACCGAATTGCACTATGCTTCGGACTATTTTCAACAATTGTACGACTTTGCCATCGATTTAATTAAGCAGGACAAGGCCTATGTCGATGACCTGTCGGCGCACGATATCCGTGAATACCGTGGCACCTTAAAAAAACCCGGTAAAAACAGTCCATATCGAGAGCGAACCGTAGAGGAAAATCTGGATCTGTTCGAACGCATGAAAAACGGTGAGTTTGAGGATGGCAGCAAGGTCTTGCGTGCCAAGATCGACATGGCTTCTCCGAACATTAACTTACGTGACCCAACTATATACAGGATACGCAAAGGGATTGACCACCATCAAACGGGCACAGCTTGGTCGGTCTATCCGATGTATGACTATACACATTGCATTTCTGATGCACTGGAAGACATTACCCACTCGTTGTGTACGCTAGAATTTGAAGAC
>QILH01000257.1 GCA_003233255.1 Gammaproteobacteria bacterium
TTCACGGTTGAACTTGAATCATACATAACGGGATAAACATATATATTTTTATGGTAACCACTCAACTCAACGTACTTATCACGGTTATCCAGGGCCGAAGTCAGGTGACATAAACCAGCAAGCAGGTGCGCCTTCGGATGAGAGTATTTGCGCAAATATATCTCCAGATAATTTAAGGCAAATCGATAATTACCAGCAACATATGCCTGTAGCGCCGTGTCATAAACTACCTGATCGGCAACGACCTTGAGAAATTTCTCGTAACGGTTTTGGGTGAACACCTTAGTCGCGCTGCATTTTTTATCCGAAATCTTTTTTAGACTTTTACAGGCTGGCCTCCAGTTTGAATTCAGCCAGCGGCCAAAATATCGCTTACTTTTGGCCATGTCAATATAATCATACCCCAGCGTGGACATCATCATTAGTGCATTGCGGTTTGCTGTTCGCTCTATGTTCGAGGTCTCATTGAACTCACCCGCATCAGTAATCGATTCAATCTGTAATTCTTCAACAACCTGTTCGGATGCGCCCATAATTGAAAAATACTGTCTATGCCAAAATTCTCTGGCCTGCAATAGAGCTAACTCATGCGCTAGCACATACGCTAATTTATTTTTTGCGCTACGCCGACTACCCTTGAAGGCATATCTAATTGCTGTCTCACTCAAAATAATAGAACCGCCTGGTAATGACGCAGACCAGGGTCCTTTTCGGGTATAGACAATATAAAGTTTTGGCTTATTGCGTTTAGAAAACGACGAACTAGTACGAAGCAGATCATTAAAAATCGAATGTACCTGTTTTATCCTGCTATTATTTACTGAAGATATTGTATACGGATACAACAGATCATCTGCTCGCGCAGGCTGGCTATAGGTAACCACGCTAAAACTTAAAAGTAAGCCGAGTACGAAAATAATTTTCTGCATTGCTTTTCTCTATTATAAACCAGCTCTAAAAAACCAGATGGATGCACCTTGTAATATGCGGTTAATTGTATCGCAGATGGTGTTTTCAATGAATAAGTAACACTATTATATAGCGGCTATCCAGCAAAGTATAATTTGCCGGTATCGGGTTGGCTTGCCAACAACTGCATAGCACATTAGATTCATTACTATTAATATTGCTAATATAAAGTGGTATGAATGCAAAAAGGCAATTAGACAGCGCCTATATTGCCACCCGTATCTTCAGACTTAGTGCCCGAAAAATCCTCCCGACCAGCACCATGCTAAATTATACGCTTGATCTCTAATACATCACTAAAGTTATCCCATACGCCACCGATAATTAATTAAGTTCAACCTTATTGGCTCAAGACAAACCGTTGTCGTAACTATCTTTCGCCTAACCGACACCCGTAAAGGAAACCTACATGAAAAAATTACTATCGTATTTCATCGCCGTATTATGTTTCAATATCGCCACAATCACCGCCGTACAAGCCGAGATAAAAGTCGGCGTCATGGACAACCGTGGCGCGATCAATGCCATAAAACGCTGGGGTGATTTAGGCGAATATCTGAAAGCATCGATTGGAACCGACGTAAAAATTATTCCGCTTAAAGCCAATAAAATCGTTGATGCCGTATCCGATGGCAGCGTCGATTACATTCTCACTAACCCGGTATTAACAGTCATTGTTAAAAAGAAATTAAACAACATACCGCTCGCGACCATGAAACGAAAATCCGGCAGTCAGTTTTCAGGTGTTATTTTTTCTAAAAAAGGCAGCGGCATAACTAAAGCAGCCGATCTGAAAGGTAAAAAGGTGATGGGCTTTAAGTTCAAACGTTCCGCCGCAGCCTATGTGTTCCAGGTTAAGCATTTGAAGGATCAAGGCATCGATCCACATAAAGATTTTGCGGTATTCAAGGAAGCTAAAAAACAGGATGACATCGTGCTCGCCGTTAAAGCAGGTCTGTTTGATGCCGGTTTTGTTAAATCCGGCTTACTCGAAGCCATGGAAAAAGAAGGTAAAATTAAATTAAGTGATTTTGAGATCGTCGACAAGCAAAACGATGACTTCAAACATGTACACTCTACTGCCTTATACCCTGAATGGTCTATTTCCGCTTCCGCCAAAGCCGATGCCAGTACCAGCAAAAAACTAAAAGCGGCATTATTGAAGCTCAGCGCCGGTGACCAGGCAAGCAAGTCAGCTAAAATTGTGGGCTTTGTTGAAGCACTAAGCCTGGATGAGCTGGATAATACCCTGAAAACGCTGAAATTGCCGCCTTATAATTAAGGGTGGTGGTTCTTCTGTTTGTTTCTGTTTTAGTTATTTTATATTTAAACCATCAACCGGAGACTGGGTGATATTTGAACCCGATAATAATTATGCTAAGTCCACAAAAACTGCTTTCACGACTGGATATCACGAGTAAATTCATCATTACGCTTTTGATCGCCATGAGCATCATTGCCGCTTTAAGTATTACGGTCTTAGTCTCGCAACAAAAAAGTGCCTTCGACAACCTGCAAAAATCCTCTGATCAGGTTGTTGAAGGCATTTTCGATTCACAAAAGCTTGAATCCAGAAATGCACTTCGGGATAAGGCCAAAAATCTAGCCGCTATTCTGGCCGCTATTGCCCCTGCGGCGATCGCTGAATTTGAACTGAGTATGTTGGCCGATTACGCCACCGTGATCAGCCAGGATCCGGACATTTCTTATGTAGCCATACTCAGTAAAGACGGATCGGCACTAACAACAGTCGGGGACAAGGCGGGTTTAACCAGCGACCAATTCGTCGATCATGCGGTCTCCGCTGACGGTCTGGAATTCGGCAAAGTTATTATAGGCTACAACTATCAACTGCTGAATGCGCATCTAGCCGAAGCCAAATTAAAGAGTGAAGAAAATCAATCAACCATGATCGCAGCCAAAGAGGCATCGCTTGAGTCTTCCTGGTTCAGTTTAATGATATCGCTTGGCGGTCTTATTATTGCAACCTTATTCATCGTGTTTTTCCTGTTCAAATGGATCATTGCCTCACGGCTTGCTCATCTGGAAGAAAATTTACGTAACATTAGCGAGGGCGATGGTGATCTGAGGTTGCGGGTCGAAGTAAACGGTCACGATGGCATTGACCGCTTAGGTACCTATTTCAATCTCTTTGTCGATAAAATCCACAGCGCGATATCACGTGTAAACGATGCAGCCATTCAGCTGACTGCCGCCTCTCACCAAATGTCTGACATAACAGATGAGTCGACCCGGGCGATTGTGGATCAGCAATCTGAAACCAGTCAGGTAGCCACGGCGATTACTGAAATGGCAGCGACCGTTCAGGAAGTTGCGAAGAATGCTTCGGAAGCCGCTGGTGCGGCAAATGCAGCAGATAAGGAGGCCGAAAGCGGTAAACAGATCGTTACAGCCTCCATCAACTCTATTCAAAAACTATCTGAAGATGTGGAAAATGCC
>QILH01000186.1 GCA_003233255.1 Gammaproteobacteria bacterium
CAAGCACGGCTTTTTCCGCATCGAGATATTTCTGCCGTGGCTTGCCAAGGTAAATCGTGCGCGACAACGGGCAATGATAGCGCTTGTGGCACCCGGCAATCTCGAAAAAGGTTTCCTCGCCTGCCTTCAATGGCTTCTCGTTCCAGGTGAGATGCGGTGCCGTTGCATCCATACCTGATGGCAACATTGGTACAATCGCCGGGTAATCTCCACCCGCACCTTCAACGCCTTTTATCGCTGTGTGATAAATCTCGGCGACGAGTTCGTTCTTTTTCAAGCCGGGTTCAATAATCTCAAAAATCCGCGCATGCATTGCCTCAACAATGCGCGCAGCCTTTTCCATATAGTCGAGTTCGCACGGTGATTTTACCGTTCGCTGCCAATTGACCAGCCCGGTTGCATCGCCAAATTTAGCATTCGGCAGATTGGTACTCAGCGAAGCAAAAGCGGCCGCTGAAAAATAGTAATTATCCATTTCGACGCCGATACGGCGGCTCGACCAGCCTTTACCGGCAATGATCGCCGAAAGTACATCCATCGGGTGGCGATCGGGTGACTGAACATAGTGGTCTTCATACCCGATTATATCATCGTCGCCCATATAAACAGTGCGAAGCGCTCCTGCCCGGTCCATACCACGGCCAAACCATATCGGCGGTTGGTCCGGCAAGACAATCACGCATTGATGGGTGTAAAATGACCAGCCGTCATAGCCGGTGAGCCAGGCCATATTGGAGGGATCGGTTACCAGCAGAACCTCAAACGCGCGCCTTTCCATAGCCGCACGCACCAGCGAAAGCCGATGTTGGTATTCGGAAATATCAAAGTTCAGGCTGACATCAGCCATTGCTCATCCCTGATGTGAAAACAGTATCATGGCAGGGATGAATATAGGTGTCTACCGGCTGGAGAAGCCAGTAGACAAAACCCGTTTTATGGACGCCAATAGGTGAAATGATCTTCCACATGACCGGTATCATACATGCCGCGCATGTCGATCATCGGTGCATGTTTTTTGGTTACGGAGGCGAGCGTGTCAAGATCGAACTGCTCACGAAATACCGTGTGTCCAAGCGTAACAATAACCGCATCAAACTGGCCCTGCTCTTGCGGATCGCCAATAAAATGGGTGCCTCGACCCCCTTCAAAATGATCATCTTCTGCAATCGGATCGAAATTGAAAACTTCAGCCCCGCGCGACCACAAATAGTCCATCATCTTAAAGGTCTTGGAATTTCTGGTGTCCGGGCAATCTTCTTTAAAGGTTCGACCCAGCACCAAAATCCGCTTGTTCTGGATCGACTGCTCATTTTGCTCAAACAGTTCTTCGAGCTTTTCAACCAGAAAATACGGTGTTGCCTCATTGACCGAGCGCGCAGCAACGACGAGGTCCATTGAAAGGCCGTGGCGTCTGCCCGCATCAATCAGATAATAGGGATCAACGGCGATACAATGACCGCCGACCAAACCTGGGCGGTAGTGATGAAAATTCCACTTTGAACTTGCAGCAGCAATTACATCGGTCGAGCGAATGCCCATTTTGTCGTAAAGTGTCATTAACTGGTTCATCAGCGCGATGTTAAGGTCACGCTGGGTGTTTTCGAGAATTTTTGCAGCTTCCGCAACCTTGATACTGGCGGCCGGAAACAGGCCAACCTTGACCACCCGGGAATAAAGCCCAACCAGAAAATCTGTAACATAAGGAGAAGATCCGGCGACGATTTTCTTGATATCAGCAAGCCGCCTTGTGCGATCCGCCGGATTGATACGCTCCGGTGAGTACCCGAGATAAAAATCAATGCCCTCGCGCATACCAGATGCTTCTTCAATCAATGGCAAACAGCGATCTTCGGTGGTCCCAGGATCAACGGTACTCTCAAATATGACAACTGCGCCTTTTTTCATGTTTCGACCGATCGAACGCGATGCGGCGAGAAGTGCGGAATAATCAGGTCGATTACGGGAATTGACCGGGGTTGGAACACAAACAATAATGACATCCGCCAACCCGAGATCAGCCGGATCAGTGGTGAACTTGGCATCGGCTGAAAGCAACTCGGTTGCCGTAACCTCGCCCGTATGGTCGATGCCATTCTTCAATTCATCAACTTTTTTCCCGTTCACATCAAATCCGATGGATCTGGAATTTTCAGAAAATCCGCATATCAACGGCAACCCGACATATCCAAGACCAATAACAGCAACAGATGCCGTTGCCGGGTTGGGTAATTTTGGCGGCAGCTCGTTGACAAGCCGTAGCGAGTTTAATGGACCTCCGGTAAACGGATATTCTTCATGTAAATTTTCAGTTTTCACTTTGACAGCCCCTGCGCAAATCCGTGATAATTTATCCCATAAATCTAATGCTTTGCTGCCTGAAATATCATTAATTTCCGGCGATAAATTTTATTACAGTTAACAAATTGTGAGTTAACTAATCAGCAACCAACAGGTTAATTAACAATACAGTAACACTAAAAATAATTCCGTGGTTTATATATAGTTAAACCCGCAAATTATATTGTTTTAAATTTTTTTATTCACTTAATCGCAACTGAATTCCACCATATATATACACAAGCGAAAAATCGCAATTACTAAATCTTCAGGGCAAATGCAGGGTCCAGGTAAATTATGTTAGCAGTAACTACAGTTGAATGGCTGTTTGGATTACTCGTACTTATCGTGTTTACAAACCGGTACGTGCTGGGATCCCTGTTGCGAATTTCTGACCGCCGCACGGAAGAAGATTTCAACCGCGATCCGGAAGTCTGGCCAAGTGTAACCATCATTGTACCGGTGTTCTGCGAAGGTGAAAGCGTGCTTGGCACCGCCGACTCCTTCGCCGCACTCGATTACCCCGCCGACAAACTCAGTGTGGTTTTCATCGATGACTGCTCGACCGATGACACTCTCGATTACCTCAAACTGGCGATCCAGCGCTATCCATGGATGCATCTTCGCCAAAACCCCCATAATATGGGCAAGCGCCTTGGCATCAAGGAAACTGTGCTGACCCTTACTTCAGATCTGGTGATGTCGGTTGATTCAGATGTGATCGTCGAGGACAATGTGGTGCGTGAACTGGTGCGCCACATGTACACGGCTAAAGTTGATGCGGTCGGAGGATGTGTATTTGTCTCTAATGCAGACGAAACATGGCTAACTCGCATGCAGGCGGTCAAATACTGGGTCGGCTATCAATTCCTTAAAAATATCGAAAACACCTATAGCCACGTTATGTGTCTTTCCGGGTGCCTGACCCTTTATAAACGCGAGGCTTTGCTCGCTGTCGACAAAGACGTGGAAAACCGGACTTTTCTTGGAGATGAAGTTAAATATGGCGAAGATCGGTTTTTAACCCGCAAGCTGGTTGAGCGCGGATACAAAACAAGACTGTGTTTTACCGCCCGCTGTTA
>QILH01000228.1 GCA_003233255.1 Gammaproteobacteria bacterium
GGTTCCCTTACCGAGGGAATGACGTACTAAATCGTATTCAAGATAATATTAAGTATTAATTTCAGCATCCCAGCGCACCATATGCCCCGGCTTGATGATCTCGCTCAAATGTTCCCAGATCGTTTCGATCTTTTTTTTATCATCGAAAAACTCTACCACAATGGGTAAGTTGAGTGATAAGTCCATAATGGATGAACCGTGAATCTTGCCGGACTCACCAAAGCCGGTAATGCCTCGAAATATAGTTAAACCTCTTAATTTTTCCCAGTCATGCAAACGTTTAACCAGCGTCTGTAATTGTTTCTCGCCTTCGGTTAAATAGATTCTTACCATCGTAATCTTCTTGATACTGGTAATATTGCTGTTCATAATTGCCTCGCGATGAGAATTCCAATCCAGGTTGCCAACAGACATACTGACACACTAAGGGCAACGTTCAGCAACGCTTTTGCCAGCTCTCCGTTTTCAATCAGATTAAACGTCTCCAATGAAAAGGTCGAGAACGTCGTAAAAGCACCGAGCACACCGATAATAATAAAGGCACGCCATTCTGGCCCCAAACTTAAACGTTCTAACAGCGCGATATAAAAGAAACCAATTAATAATGACCCTAGAACGTTTGCTGTTAAAGTGCCATAAGGAAAATCTCGTCCCAATACGGCATGCACGCCATTGGAGACACCAAAACGCAGCATGGCCCCAATTGCGCCACCACCAGCAATGAAAAGAATCTGCGTCACTTTGCCCGCCTACCTTGCTAAAAAATGAGATTGTACGAGATTTTGCCTTAGTAATGAATGCTTATGAGTGTTTTGTTTTTTCATCCAGATTGCGCAGGAAAGTCATCCGCTCACTAATTTTCTGCTCCAGTCCATACGGTAGAGGCTGATAATACTGAGTCGGGTTTATCCCGTCCGGAAAATATTCTTCCCCAGCCGCATAGGCATGAGGCTCATCATGGGCATACCGATAATGCTTACCATAACCAAGCTCATCCATTAATTTCGTTGGAGCATTACGTAAATGCATGGGTACTTCGGCACTACCCGACTCCTGCACCTCTTTTTTGGCCCGGTTATAAGCCTTATAGACCGCATTACTTTTCGGTGTGCAACTCAAGTAGATAATCGCCTGAGCGATGGCCAGTTCTCCCTCTGGATGCCCTAGACGCTGCTGTACATCCCAGGCATTGAGGGCTAATTGTAATGCGCGTGGGTCGGCATTGCCAATATCTTCACTCGCCATTCGTACCACGCGTCTGGCAATATAGAGTGGATCACAGCCGCCATCCAACATGCGCACAAACCAGTAAAGTGCGCCATCTGGCGACGAACCGCGTACGGATTTGTGTAACGCGGAGATCTGATCATAAAAGGCCTCGCCCTGTTTATCAAAACGACGGTAACTTTGCTGAAGCACATTTTTAAGCACCTCATCGGTGATGTGTTTTCGGCCCTCTATTTCTTCTGCAAGATCAGCCGCGATTTCCAGCAAATTGAGTCCGCGACGTGCATCGCCATCAACAATCTCCGCCAGTTTATCCAGATCAGAATCGGATATGACAATATTCTGCCCGCCAAGGCCACGTTCCTTATTGATCAGCGCCTGTCGCAACACCTGTTTTATATCATCGGTCTGTAATGATTTTAATACGTAAACTCTGGCGCGAGATAATAGTGCATTATTAAGTTCAAAAGACGGATTCTCCGTGGTCGCACCAATAAAGGTGATCGTTCCATCTTCAACAAAGGGTAAAAATGCATCTTGTTGTGCCTTATTGAATCGATGCACTTCATCAACAAACAAAATGCTGTGCTTCTGGTTCACTACATAGTGTTCTTTTGCCGAAGCCATCGCCGCACGGATGTCTTTTACTCCAGATAAAACCGCCGACAGAGTTATAAATTGTGCATCACAATGTCTGGCGATCATCTTTGCCAGCGTGGTTTTACCGGTACCAGGCGGCCCCCATAAAATCATGGAATGAAGTTTGTTGTGTTCTATGGCTTGTTGCAGTGGCTTACCTTCTGCAATTAAATGTTGCTGGCCATAAAACTCTGCAAGTATTGTTGGGCGTAGACGATCTGCAAGCGGTTTGAATTCGTTAATTTGTTGAGTTGAAAATAAATCGTCGACAGAGTTATCCTGTTTCATTTTCTAATCTATGCGGTTGGCAATGATGATGGGAATGTTTAGATTTCTATCAGCAATATTCATTCTTCAATGTCACCAATCACATCGACGCCTTCCGGAATTTTAAATACAAAATAATCCGTATCCAGTTTTGGATTGTATTGCAACTCAGAAAATTTAAGCTGGGTTCGTTGACCAAATGAATCATAAAGTTCCATGATGTATAAATTCTTGCCAGCAAACCCCAAACGTATATGATCAAACTGACTGTCGGGATCTTTTGGCGTCATGTAAAACCAGTCAACATGTTTAATCACCCCCTGAGCTTTGATGACATAGACCTTATCTAACTGCGTCGGATTACCTAATACAATAGCAGGAGAATTAGCTAATAAGCCTTCCTGTTTTTTTACCGTAACCTGCTCAAGATCTTCATCGTAACTCCAGAGATGCACACCGTCAGCTACATAAATTTGTTTGTACGGTGTGTTATATTCCAGACGAAATTTATCCGGGCTAATAACGGCAATCGTTCCGTTGCTTTTTTCTGGTTCCTGGGTTGATTCATTAAAAACAAACTGAGCAAAGTTTGCCGACATCGATTTGACATGACCCAGGTAGTCTTTGATCGTTTTGGCCTGTAATGGTGCGCTTGAGGTGATCGCAATGGTGAGTATCAAGCACATTTTAATATATTTCATTGCTGGTGTCCTGTTACCGACATATAAGAAGAAAATACCATTCTAAGTGATTACGATGAACCTGGATACTGGCTATAACACACATTCAAAACATAAGATCCTTCAGCCTGCCCAGGATGACAGGCAGAAATTTTATCGTTAATCCTTCGGTGGTGGTGGCGCCAACACTTCACGGTTTCCATTTGACTCTAAAGCACTAACAATGCCCGCGGCTTCCATGGCCTCGACCATTCTGGCTGCACGGTTATAACCAACTTTTAAGCGTCGTTGCACGCCAGAAATTGAGGCGCGACGGGTCTCGGTGACGATGGCAACGGCTTCATCGTACAAGGGATCCGATTCATCGTCTCTTTGATCGGCATCAATTCCCGTCAAACTCAGCACTTGCGATGCATTGCTAGGTCCAGTTAAGACCTCATCTTCATATTGAGGCTCACCGCTTTGTTTTAAATAATCCACGACTCGATGTACTTCTTCGTCGGAAACAAAAGCGCCGTGTACACGCGTGGGAACACCGGTGCCGGCAGGCATATACAACATATCACCATGCCCCAGCAATTGATCAGCCCCC
>QILH01000237.1 GCA_003233255.1 Gammaproteobacteria bacterium
ACTTCATTAAACATTTCATGGCTTAATTGATTCATGGTGTCACGAAGATTAGACACCACCGAATCCGCAGTTTGATTGAGTATGTGTTCTTTCGGAGCACCGGTCGCCCACTGACTGTGTTTGGCGATCGGGTCGGATAAGGTTTTACTCAATTCTTTTTTAAGGGACTTTTGAAAGGTAATAAAACTGCTGAAACCAATGCGTTTTAGCGTTCTCATCACCGTTGGAGTCGAGACCTCGCAGACTTCTGATAATTCGGTGATCGACACCAGTCCGGCCATTGGATAATTTACCAGCAAGTGATTAGCAATGCGCCGTTCCGCCGGTTTAAATTCGTCAAAACGAATTCGGATTAATTCAGCTATAGTTTGAGGGGTCGGTTTGCCTGTTTTTTTGCTCATGGTTTCACACTATTTATATGTGGTCAGCATGACGAATTGTATCCGATAACACAAACAGTATAAAATATTTGACCTGACAAAGCATCATATGTAAATATCTTTACATTGCAACTCGGCAGCTAAATGCCATGGTAAAAATACAGATATTTAATTCATCGAAAAATTAAAATGACTGGGAGCCAGAAAATGACAAATAGACGGAATTTTATTAAAAAGGTTGGCCTGGGCGCAGCCGCGACAATTGCCACAGTGAATGCACCGTTTGTACATGCGGCAAAGAAGACCACAATTAAATGGCGCTTGCAGACATATGCCGGTCCGGCACTAGGCGAGCATGTGATTAAACCCTCCATTGATGCTTTCAATAAAGCCGCTAACGGTGAGATGGTGATCGAATTATTTTTTGCCGATCAGCTTGTGCCCACCGGTGAATTATTTCGCGCCATGCAAAAAGGCACCATCGATGCCGTACAAAGTGATGATGACTCTATGTCCTCGCCGGTAGATATCTCGGTGTTCGGTGGCTACTTTCCGTTTGCGACCCGCTACAGCCTGGACGTGCCAACCTTGTTTGATCAATACGGCCTGAACGAAATCTGGAAAGAGGCCTATGACGAAGTCAAAGGCGTCACCTGGTTGAGTGCTGGCGCCTGGGACCCCTGCCATTTTGCCACCAAGAAACCGATCAGGAGCCTGAAGGACTTAAAAGGTCTACGCATCTTTACCTTCCCAACCGCGGGTAAATTTTTATCTCGCTTTGGCGTAGTGCCGGTTACCCTACCCTGGGAAGACATTGAAGTCGCGGTGCAAACCGGTGAACTCGATGGCATCGCCTGGTCGGGTATTACCGAAGACTACACAGTGGGTTGGGCCGATGTGACCAATTATTTCCTGACCAATAATATTTCCGGTGCCTGGATCGGTTCTTATTTTGCCAATGAAAATTCCTGGGCTAAAGTACCCGACCATTTGAAAACCCTGTTCAAGTTATCGATGGACAGCTCGCACTACCATCGTCAGTACTGGTACTGGGGTGGCGAAGCCAAACTGCGTACCTCGGGCACCAAGATGAAACTGACTTCGATTCCCGATGAAGAATGGAAAACCGTTGAGGCCGAGGCGCATAAATTCTGGGATGAAACCGCCAAGATCAGTCCGCGCACGGCTAAGGTTGTTAAAATCTTTAAAGAGTATAACGCCGTCATGGAAAAAGCCGGCCGACCATATCGCGGCTAACAAGTTTGTGCCGGAGCGGGCTCAGATCGCTCCTACAAAATCAAACTCAAGGTTAATTTAACAAAATCTAAATTAAACATTAAAGCAAACGCGATTGTTCGGAGAATCAGTTGCCAAAGTTTGTAAAACTTTATATAAAATACATAGATGCGCTCAACCTAACGGTTGGGCGCATTGTTATGTACCTGATCTTTATGATGATGGCCATCCTGCTTTACTCCGCGTTATCGCGTACCCTTTTTAATGCGCCACTTAGTTGGGCAATTGAAATGGCCCAATTCACCATGGCCGCTTATTATCTGCTCGGCGGCGGTTACACATTGCAACAAGATGCGCACGTCCGAATGGATTTACTCTACGAACGCTGGCCGGTAAAAAAACGCGCCTTCGTCGACTCCTTTACCGCCTTCGCGCTGGTTTTCTATCTTGGCATTTTACTTTACGGTGGCTATTCGAGTACCGAGTACGCACTGGAATACGGTCAGAAAAATTATTCGGCCTGGGCGCCACCGATGGCACCGATCAAGATCATTATGACGTTGGGAATACTGATGATGCTATTGCAGGCCATCGCGATCTTTTTCCGTGATCTTGCCACGGTGATGGGAAAAGAAATTCGATGAGTTACGAGCTGATCGCATTACTGCTGTTTTCCAGCATGATGGTGATGTTGCTCACCGGGCAACGCGTGTTTGGTGCTATTGGTTTTGTCGCCACCGCGGCCGCTTTATTATTATGGGGTGACGGCGGTTCTGAGCTGGCCTTCACTGCCAGTATCAAACTTTTAAACTGGTACCCGCTGCTAACCTTACCTCTGTTTATTTTTATGGGTTACATGTTATCGGAATCGGGGATTGCCAGTGACCTGTATAAAATGTTGCACGTATGGATGGGATCGTTGCGCGGTGGCCTTGCTATTGGAACGATCGTATTAATGGTGGCCATATCAGCCATGAATGGCCTGAGTGTGGCTGGCATGGCCATTGGCAGCAGTATCGCGCTACCCGAAATGCTCAAACGTAATTATGATAAACGCATGGTCACCGGTGTTATTCAGGCTGGCAGTTCATTAGGCATTCTGGTGCCACCCAGTATTGTTTTAGTGTTGTACGGCATGATCGCGCGTCAACCGGTCAGTCAGTTATGGCTTGCGGGTGTGTTTCCCGGTTTGTTGCTGGCCACCTTGTTTATACTATATATTGTTATACGTTGTCGTCTAAATCCCGAACTCGGTCCAGCTTTACCAAAGGAAGAACGACAGATCCCATTAAAAGAAAAATTGCTGTTGTTGCATGCCGGCATCCTGCCGTTGGTGATCATCTTTTCCGTTATTGGTCTGTTTGTCATGGGCGTGACCAGCCTGGTTGAGAGTTCGGCGGTCGGCGCGCTGGCGGCCATGATGGCGGCATTATTTAAACGCCGGTTAAATCGTAAAGTGATGGACGCAACCTTGAAAAAATCGCTGAATGTTAGTGCGATGTTTATGTGGATCATTCTCGCTGCACTGGTTTTCGGTGCCGTGTTTGATGGTCTGGGTGCCGTTAAAGCAATCGAGTATTTATTTCTAGATAAATGGGATCTAACGCCATGGGAAATCCTCATCCTGATGCAATTAACGTATATCGTCATGGGCATGTTTCTAGACGATACCGCGATGCTGGTGATTGTCGCGCCGCTGTTTATACCCCTGATCATAAAACTCGGCTTTAATCCCATCTGGTATGGCGTGCTCTACACCATTACCTGTCAGATCGCTTA
>QILH01000182.1 GCA_003233255.1 Gammaproteobacteria bacterium
TCATATGTAACAATAATGCGAAATCAGAACCCCAAAAGTCACGCTACATAACCATTAAACAATACTTATCTGCATTAATCTATTGCGGCTCTATTGTTACAAGCCCTCGATATTCACGGAGAGATACAAGCGGGTTGATAAGGACAGCAAGATTCATTATAGCAATAAACCTAAAAGCGAAAAAGTGAGAACTGGACATTAAAAATAATTCGTCCAATTATACCACGCCATCCAATAACGCAGTGCCGCTAGCCGCTCTGTCATAAGCCAACACAACAACAAACAAGATGCTTTTTTTGCTGCGGCAAAAAAGCTGGGTTACATAACAATATTCTCCGTTTAATCGGCACCAGGGTCGATATTAATATAAAAGATCGATATTTAAATCAGCTTCAGGCCACAGCAGTGCGGAACCACCGTTCCGAGATGGTAAAATAATTATCTAAAAAAGAACCAAGCCTATAACAAGGAAGAACTGACTCACCCTTATTGGAAGACATTTGTATTGAGGCATTTGACTGCGTTAAGGTGCTCATCAAATATGGTGCCGATGTAAATCAACAACAACCTGAAACTGTTTATAAAGCAATTAAGAAAAACAATATTGATCTATTAAATATACTTCTCGATAATGGCGCACAAGTCAATCCAGGTTTATCAAGTCAACGTCTTACCCCGCTTATGACGACCGCTTACCATGGATATACAGATATGTTAAGAATCTTACTTGCACGGAGCGCTGTTATTAACATTCGGCATTACAATCAAACCTCAGCACCGGGTATGCTCGAGCAAACAAAAATAAAGAGGCCGCAATAATATTGTTAGATGCTGGTGCGAAAAAATAGGTTATTCGTAACGAACAGCGACAATTTCATATTCGCGATCACCGCCCGGAGCTTGCACCACCGCAACATCATCGGAGCTTTTTCCGATTAGGGCACGTGCAATAGGCGAAGTAATGGAAATAAGATTTAACTTAATATCGGCTTCGAGTTCACCGACAATCTGATAGCTAACGTCTTTTTCTTCATTGACATCGAACAATTCAACCGTCGCACCAAAAACTATTTTATTGCCTGCATTTTTACCAATCGCAACAACATCAATGATATCGGCATTTGATAAAGTTCCTTCTAGTTGCTGGATACGGCCTTCAGCAAAACTTTGCTGTTCACGTGCAGCATGGTACTCGGCATTTTCTTTTAAATCACCGTGTTCGCGAGCCTCAGCAATGGCCTGAATGATGGCTGGGCGTTTGACCTTTTTTAGTTCATCCAGTTCAGCGCGTAATCTTTCTGCGCCTTTAGTGGTTATCGGTGCGCGACTCATAAACTTTTCTCCCTGTTTAGATCTTTGTGTATTTCCTGAAGACTTAATACATCCATATTTTCATTATCCTTAATAGCGATACAGATTGCATCCCCGCCCGCAAGCGTGGTGGTATAAACAACTTTATTTTGTAAGGCCGCACGACGAATTTCATATGAATCCGCGACCGCCTGACGCCCTTCTGTGGTATTAATAATTAAATCTATTTCCTGATTCTTAATCATATCAACAATATGCGGTCGCCCATCAACTACTTTATTGACCTTTTCACATGGTATTCCAGCGGCATTAACTGCTCGCGAAGTACCTCGCGTAGCAACCAATTCAAAACCCAGGCTAACCAGTTTTTTAGCGACCGGTATTAAATTCTCTTTATCAGCCTCACGCACGCTCATGAAGGCCTTCCCATCAGTCGGCAAGATTTCACCCGCGCCTAATTGAGCTTTGCAGAAAGCCTCACCAAAGGTGATCCCAACCCCCATCACTTCGCCGGTCGATTTCATTTCCGGACCCAGAATAGGATCAACGCCGGGGAACTTGATAAAGGGAAACACTGCCTCTTTAACATTATAGTAGTTCGGAATGCGTTCTTCAGTCGCATTTTGCTCAACCAGGCTTTTGCCTATCATGCACCGCGCGGATATTTTAGCTAAAGCAATGCCGGTGGCTTTGGAAATAAAGGGCACGGTACGTGAGGCACGCGGATTGACCTCGAGCACATAAACCGTGTCACCCTGAATGGCAAACTGGGTGTTCATCAGACCGATCACGTTTAAACCTTTTGCCATTTTGGTAACCTGATCGCGCATCTCGTCCTGTAATTTTTTGCTCAGGTTATAAGGCGGTAATGAACAAGCGGAATCACCCGAGTGAATCCCTGCCTGTTCGATATGTTGCATGATGCCACCAATCAATACATTTTCGCCATCACAGATAGCGTCAACATCTACCTCAACCGCATCATCTAAAAATCTATCAAGTAAAACCGGTGAGTCGTTGGATACTTTAACGGCCTCATTCATATAGCGGCGAAGTTCATCCTCGTTAAATACAATCTCCATTGCTCGACCACCCAAAACATACGATGGACGGACGACAAGCGGGTAACCGATTTCCTCGGCCAGTTGCACAGCTTCCTCTTCCGCTCGCGCAGTGCGATTGGGTGGTTGTAATAATCCCAGGTCCGTAATGAGTTTTTGAAAACGTTCGCGATCTTCAGCCAGATCAATTGAATCAGGTGACGTACCAATGATTGGCGCACCGGCGGCTTCCAGATCACGTGCAAGCTTTAACGGCGTTTGTCCACCGTACTGAACGATCACCCCTTTTGGTTTTTCCAGATCGATTAATTCCATTACATCTTCGAACGTTAACGGTTCGAAATATAAACGATCGGAAGTGTCGTAATCAGTCGATACGGTTTCAGGGTTACAGTTAACCATAATGGTTTCATAACCTTCTTCTCGACATGCCATGGCCGCATGCACACAACAATAATCAAACTCTATGCCCTGACCAATCCGATTTGGTCCACCACCCAACACCATAATTTTTTCTTTATTAGTCGGTTCAGCTTCACATTCATCTTCATAAGTAGAATACATATAGGCTGTGTCGGTAGCAAATTCGGCCGCACAAGTATCAACCCGTTTGTATACCGGACGCACACCATGCTTTAGACGATGTGCACGAAATTCTTTTTCATCGATGGCAAGCAAGGTGGCAAGACGCGAATCAGAAAAACCTTTTCGTTTTAATTTCCGAATGCGCGACTTATCAAGCTCGCCCAGGCCTTGCTTGATGACTTCGGCTTCAATATCAATCAGTTCTTTAATCTGAGTTAAAAACCAGGGATCAATCGCGGTAAATTCAAACACGTCTTCGATTGTATAACCTGCGCGGAAGGCATCACCAACATACCAGATACGATGCGGGCCGGCGGATTGCAGTTCAGCGCGAATGATATTCTTTGCCTCAGGGTTATCCAGGTCCACCATCTCATTAAAACCATCGGTACCAATCTCCAGACCACGTAAGGCTTTTTGCAATGATTCCTGC
>QILH01000056.1 GCA_003233255.1 Gammaproteobacteria bacterium
GTCAAAAGACTGTCCACGAACAGTCGGTACCCTTTATCCGTTGGCACGCGCCCAGCCGAGGTGTGCGGAGCGAGGATCAGGCCCATTTCCTCAAGATCCGACATCACATTGCGAATCGTCGCTGGGGACAAATCCAGCTCGGAATCCCGAGCCAGTGCTCGCGAACCGATGGGCTGACCGTCCTGAATATAACGCTCAATCAAAGTCTTGAGTAAGCTCTCAGCCCGTTCTGAATTGGATTTATCTGTTTCTTTGCGTGAGCGTGCCATATGATTTGTAATATTTATTATAGTATTGGTAATTTAGCAGACTCCGGCTAAGACTGCTAAGGTGATATCGCCCATAGTCTGAGATATCGCCGATCAACCAGGCCGCATAGCCTGACCTGTAAGGTTATGCTAACGTTGTCAAAAAGAACAAACGAGCAGAATCAGACCTAACTTAAACAAGAAACACCTAAAACTAAAAAAACATATAGAAATGGGCAATCAATTTAACAAAATCGGACTCATCGGTAAATTTGGTGACGCGAATGTCAGCAACACCCTGTTGCGCCTGTGTGACTACCTGAAAAAACGCCAGTGTGACGTCTGGCTCGAAACCAATACCGCCAAACAGGTTGCCGAGCACAATATTGCCACGGCTGAATTCGCCGAAATTGGGCATAAATGTGATCTGGCGATTACCGTGGGGGGCGATGGCACCTTGTTGCACACGGCACGCGCGCTGGTTGATTACAATATTCCACTATTGGGTATCAATCTCGGGCATTTAGGCTTTTTAGTGGATTTCCACCCCGACGATATGGAAAAACTGCTCGATCAGGTCATGGCCGGATCGTACATGGAAGAATCTCGCATCATGCTCACCGCCACCATTGATAATGTGAACGAACCTGAACCCCGAGTCAGCGATGCGTTTAACGATGTCGTGATTCATAAGTGGGAAGTCGCGCGCATGATCGAAACCGAGACCTACATCGACGGTAAACTGCTAAACATCATGCGCTCCGATGGTTTGATCATTTCAACGCCCACCGGTTCAACCGCTTATGCACTTTCCGGAGGCGGCCCCATCCTGGAACCGTATATGGAAGCCATGGTGATCGTGCCGATATGTCCTCATAGCATGAGCTACCGTCCGATCGTTCTGGACGGCAACAGTAAAATCGATGTAATCGTGCGTGACTACCCCCACTCGCATGCACAGGTCACCTGTGATGGCCAGATCAACATGGGGCTGGTCTCGGGCGACAAGATTCACATCAAGCGCAAACCGCAAAAGGTTCGTCTCATTCACCCCACCGATCACGATCAGTATCATGTACTGCGTGAAAAACTGCATTGGGGAGAACAGTATTAAGTGCTGACACAGATCCATATAATGTACAGGGAGAAGGTGAGACCGCATGGTCGAGAAGCTGGCCTGGGCCATGTACTAACCGTCGCGAGCCGGAATAGACGCCTGTTCGTGAGCGACGTGCAAGAACAGAACCTACAGGAGCCTGGTATTCCATGTTAACTCAGATACACATATGGAACTTCGCCATCGTCGAATCCCTTGACCTGGAATTTGAAAACGGCCTGACCGTATTGACCGGTGAAACCGGTGCCGGTAAATCCATTTTACTGGATGCGCTGGGACTGGCGCTTGGGGATCGAGCCGACAGTTCAGTAATACGTCATGGCAGTGACAAGGCTGAAATCAGTGTGTCGTTTAGCACCACCGATGCCCCGCAGGCCCATGCCTGGTTACTCGAACATGACATGCACAGCGATGATGAGTGCATCATTCGCCGCACCGTAAGTCGCAAAGGATCATCGCGCGCCTTTATCAATGGCATCCCCTCCACCGTGCAACAACTACGCGAGCTGGGCGAAATGCTGGTTGACTTACACGTGCAACACGAACATCAATCTTTATTACAAAAAGACGTGCAACGCACCCTGCTCGATGACTACGCCGATCATAAAGATCTTATTGTTAAAGTCAGCCAGGGCTACCAGCAATGGCTACAACTTGAAAAAGAATTTGCCCGTTTATCTCAGGCCAACAATGATCGTGACAGCCGTCTGGAGTTGTTACGTTATCAGGTACAGGAACTCGAAGCACTGGATCTGCAAAAAAACGAAACCGAACAACTCGGGCATGAATTAAAACGTCTGTCGAATGCCAGTCAATTACTACAAACCACACAAAACATTATCGATCGCCTGGATGAAAGCGAACAACATGCGGTCAATACGGCCATGAGTAAAAGTGCCAATGAATTAACCGACCTGATTCGGGTCGACGATAAACTGATCCCCATCGCTGAGCTATTAAATACCGCGATCATTCAAACGCAGGAGACGGTCAGCGAATTGCGTCATTATCTTGATGCTCTTGAACTGGATCCTGAGCGTTTACGTGACGTTGAACAACGCATCACCGACATTCATAACCTGTCACGCAAACACCGCGTCGAACCGGAAGCTCTGGTTGATTTACTTCCGGGTCTACAAAAAGAATTGCAGGATCTCGAACAAGCCGACATCAAACTGGTTGACCTTGAAAATCAGATTGAACAGGCGAAAACCACTTACATTAAGGCCGCGAAGAAACTCAGCAACAGCCGCACCAAAACCGCAAAACTGCTGACCACAAAAATCACCGATGCGATGCAGGGACTCAGTCTGCAAGGTGGCCAGTTTAAAGCAGAATGTATAACACTGGATGAAAAACAATGGTCGGCCACGGGCGCAGAAAATATTGAATTTTTAGTCAGTGCCAATCCCGGCACCCCCATCAAACCGTTAAACAAGGTGGCCTCGGGGGGAGAACTGTCCCGTATTAGCCTGGCCATCCAGGTCATTACCGCACAGGCTGCACGAATTCCAACTTTGATCTTCGATGAAGTGGATGTGGGGATCGGCGGGCGGGTGGCCGAGATAGTCGGGTTACAATTACGTGCACTCGGTCAACATCGCCAGGTCGTTTGTGTAACCCATTTGCCCCAGGTCGCCTCGCTGGGACATCATCATTATCAGGTCAGCAAACAAACCGATAACAACACCACGGTCACGGCGATTAACCCACTGGATACTCGTCAGCGCGTCGATGAGATTGCGCGCATGCTTGGCGGCATCGACATTACCGATCAAACCCTGTCACATGCCAAAGAAATGATTGAGCGGGCACAAAGTTAAATAAAAAAGGCGCATCAATACAAAAGTGCCCTTACAAAAAGGCATTGACGCGCCTTTATCGTAATTACAACCGTATCAAATTAATTCAGCACTGGATTCAACGCATATTGGGCCAACGCATCAAATTCAGCCCAGCTAATCGTTTCCATGCCATCATCGTAGACACCATCACTATCCAATGCATATTCAATCACAATA
>QILH01000101.1 GCA_003233255.1 Gammaproteobacteria bacterium
TGCCTGGTATAAAACCAATGATACATATTTTATAGAAAATATAAGGAATTTTTAATTTATAAATATAATTTATGAAACTCATAATTGCCCCCAGGTCAAAGCAATAAATCACGTATCGATAATACCAGCGTTGTGCGCCATCACAACTGCCTCGGTTCTGTTTTCAGCATTAAGTAACTTAAGTATTGCGGTCACGTGTATCTTTACAGTGTGCTCCGATATATCCAGTGCACGCGCTATTTCTTTATTTGACATTCCCCTCGCCATAAGATCGAGCACTTCTTTCTGTCGTTTGGTGAGTTTATAAGCGGCATCACGCGTTTCATCAATCAATGAAACATTAGTGCCATTTTCTTCTTTTCTTTTGTTTTGGATTGGTATAAGCATACCCGGCGGGATATACACCCCCCCACTGTAAACCAGCTTAATAGCACTAAGCATAATTTCAGTTGTCGCAGACTTGGGAATAAAACCCGATGCACCGTTATCGATCGACTTACGCATATTGCGAGGTTCTTCAGAGCCTGAAATAACTATTACCGGTATGTGACTATAAGTATTACTGACCGTAATGAGTAAATCAAAACCCTTTGCACCTGGCATAAATAAATCTATCAAAATAATATCAATATTATTATGCCGCTCAAGCTGTTCCAGTACCGTTGCTCGATCTTTTGCCTGAACTATTTCTGTATCGTCTGCAAGTGAAGCTAACGCGCGCCCAAGCCCTTCACGAATTAACTCATGATCATCTGCGACTAATATCTTCACTGAAAATGCCCCTTTAATTTGCACTATATCAATAGCTTACAGGTATATTTAACCTGATTTATCTTATAAATACACTAATACCAAAGAACTAGTACTAATTGCCAGGAATATACAAAAAAAATGATCTATCAGGAGGGGGGTCATGAAGCTGCGACGGCTATACAGCCCGCCGTTTCCCCAACAACCGAATTTTATCTTATTCGGGACGAATACGGAGCAATCAGTACGCTGACAGCAAAAATTGCAGTTACTTCCGCCAATATTGATGAGGTGCGCTAGAGCTTACAACTTTTATTACTGTTCTTATGTTTGCGTATTATTGAAGGGCTTGCTTCCAGGACTTTGAGCCTGCCGGACCGACCAGCACGATATCTTTAAGTTTTAGCTCCAGGTCAAACGCGGCCCCACTTGTTTTGCTCGCCTGAATGACGGTGAACAGGGAATTTTTGCCCTGCGGTTTGTGCATGTAATGCCAGAGACCATTGCCGTTGGATATAACCGTCATCGCCTGCACCTTCCAGCCTTTTGCTAATTTGCCGGGATTAAAGAATGTAAATACGCAGGCGGCATCAGACTCTATTTTCTGATCTACTGCTGTATTATAATTTACTTTCATAATGTTTTTCGACACTTTACAGCTGGATGAGTTATCCAGTTTTTTTATATTTGTTAGGTGCCCCTTATCCTGTGCCCAGCCGATAAGCTGCTCCGCTTTAACTGTGTAGACTTTTTTAGATTCGGCATGAGACACAGAAACCACTAGCCCAGGGTACAGCAGGAAAGACATTACAATAAATTTTATACTGGACTTTTTGATAAACAAACTCCCACGACATTAAATCAATTAAATATTATACTGAGTATAATATAATTGTTGGTTGCTTCATTACATTCCTTAAAACACGACCATTTTTCTTCATTGTGGTCGCCAATATTCCTTCAGCCGCTATGGCCAAAGTATTGTTAAACACCGTTACAACTCCGTCGCCCCCTGGTACAGCAATGAACACCCACTGACCAAATGACGAAACGTTCTATTGCATAGCCTAATCATTTTGGCCATTTTTTATATCCCAGAAATAAGGGACTGCGTTTTATGGATCTTGTGTAAGCATTGTTCGTTCAAATGTGTTTTTATCGCAAAATATCGGTGTCATGTACAAAATCACATCTCATTAACGGCATAAAACTTCAAGTAATGGCCTTCCAGACCGATAAATTATCAGTAAGTTGTCATATTTCTGCAACCTGCGGATATTAAAATGGTCATACCATTAAGACGGTGATATTTAACCAATAACATATTTGTTAGGAGGTAAATATGATTAGTTTCCTCTATCGACTGGTTAATTGTTTTGAAACCGAGCATGGATTTCGCCCCAATATGCTCTATATCAGCCCTTCCCATTTTGAAAAATTACGTGTGGATCTTGCCAACATCCCTGGTTTAGACGATCTGGTTCAATTTTTGGGCATGGAAATCGCTATCGACGCCGATATGGCTCACCCGCAAGTTGCGTTTAGCGATGTAAATTGGCGCCATTCTCAGGCCGTTTAACCCCCAAATTGGGTATTTGCCCCTTCTTTTTCCAATTTCTTTCGTTTTGTGTCCGTTTAGCCCGTTTGGCTTTTGAAAAAGCCGAGCTTTTCAGGCATGATTCGCGCTGCAGTTTGGCATGACATTAACAGAGAGCAAGAATGGCAAAAGAAGAACACATTGAAATGGAAGGTACGGTTTCTGAAACCCTGCCCAATACCATGTTTCGCGTTGAATTAGAAAACGGCCACATCGTGACCGCTCATATTTCAGGTAAGATGCGCAAGAATTACATCCGAATTCTAACTGGCGACAAAGTCACTGTACAGTTAACCCCATATGATCTAAGCAAAGGACGCATTGTCTTTCGCGGCCGCTAGATTTAAACCACTTCCCTTTTATTTAGAATGTGCCAGCTCTTGCTTACTCTCCAGATTAAGTGAGAGCTTGTCGTCCTTAACGGTGATTTTCACAAATCCTCCGTGCGACAGTTTTCCAAATAACAATTCTTCGGCCAACGGTTTCTTGATGTGTTCCTGAATGACGCGACCCATCGGACGTGCGCCCATCTTCGGATCGTATCCATGCATCGCCAACCAGGTTCGGGCTTCATCGTCAACGCTAAGCTGGACATTTTTATCTTCCAGCTGCGCTTCGAATTCAAACAGGAACTTATCGACGACACGAGTGATGATCTGGGTCGACAGTTGTTTAAACTGAATAACGGAATCGAGACGGTTTCTAAATTCAGGCGAAAAGAATTTCTTGATAGTTTCTATGCCATCCGTCGCATGATCCTGTTGCGAGAAGCCTATAGAGGCACGATTCAATTGATCAGCACCGGCATTGGTCGTCATAACTATAATCACGTTTCTAAAATCGGCCTTGCGTCCATTATTGTCCGTCAGCGTTCCGTGATCCATGACCTGTAATAACAGGTTAAACACATCCGGGTGGGCCTTTTCGATTTCATCCAGTAGCAACACGGCATGCGGGTGTTTCGTTATTGCTTCGGTTAATAAACCGCCCTGATCGTAACCCACGTAACCTGGAGGCGCACCGATTAAACGTGACAC
>QILH01000001.1 GCA_003233255.1 Gammaproteobacteria bacterium
AATCTGGTACTAATTCGCGCTCACCCTGTACGACATGGACGGTCATCGCTGTCTGGCCATCTTTGAATGTGGTAAAGTCCTGCGCCCGCGAAACCGGGATGGTGGTATTGCGCGGAATGATTTTTTCAACCAGATTACCCATGGTCTCCAGGCCAAGCGATAGCGGAATAACATCCAGCAACAACATCTCGTCATCGGCTTTATTGCCGACCAGCACATCGGCCTGCAAAGCGGCACCAATGGCAACCACTTTGTCGGGATCGATATCAACCATGGGAGGTTGTGCGAAAAACTCACCGAGTTTTTCGCGCACTCTTAAATTGCGCGTCGAACCACCGACCATCACTACGGTTTGTACATCGTCAATTTTGACCTGTGCATCGCGTATGGCACGACGACAGGTGACGATGGTTTTTTGAATAAGCGGATCGATCAAACTATTTAACTGTTCACGATTAATTGAACCGGACCAGCATTGGCCATCGCTTAATTCCACATTTAATTCAGCTGACTCCGATGTCGTTAACGCCTCTTTGGCATCACAGGCAATCTTAAGTAAGTGACGTATGTGACGCTGACTAATCTCTTCACTAATACCGGCCTGCTGCATAATCCATTGGGCAATCACCTGATCAAAATCATCACCACCCAATGCAGTATCACCACCGGTTGACATGACTTCGAATACACCTTTGTTAAGGTGCAGGATCGAGATATCAAATGTGCCACCGCCTAAGTCGTAGACAGCGATAATTCCTTCTGCCTTCTTATCAAGACCATAAGCCACCGCCGCCGCAGTGGGTTCGTTTAATAGTCTTAATACATTTAAACCCGCTAATTTTCCGGCATCTTTGGTAGCCTGGCGTTGCGCATCATCGAAATAAGCCGGCACGGTAATCACCACACCGGTTAATTCATCACCTAACGATTGTTCAGCACGTGATTTAAGTGCCGTTAAGATTGTCGCTGAAATTTCAACGGGACTTTTTTCACCGGCAACGGTTTTAATTCGAGGCACATGGGATTCAGCATCAACAAAATCATAGGGTAATTGGGTACCCAGGTGCTTAATCTCATTAACCGCGCGGCCCATAAAACGTTTCACTGAAGAAATGGTATTCATAGGATCGGTAGCCGCATATTGCTTTGCCTCAAGCCCGACGACGGGTTCAGAATCAGTATCAACATACCGAACCACGGAGGGCAAAAGATGTTCGCCCTGCTCATCCGCCAACGTATCCGCCTGGCCACTGCGCACGGTAGCGACCAGAGAATTCGTTGTCCCTAAATCAATCCCAACGGCCAGGCGCCGCTGGTGCGGTTTAGTCGATTGACCCGGTTCACTGATTTGTAATAATGCCATTAACGAACGTTCCTAAAGCGCATCGGCTAAATCTTGTTCAAGGTTTTCACATTCTACTAATAATTTTTCAAAAAACTGCAGCTTTTGAACCTGAATTTTAGCGTCAGTATAGTGTTTTGAATCAATTTGCCCCGCTAGCACATCCAGCATAGCGGCTTTTTTTTGTTCAATCGTTTGTATCAAGTTTGTAATTTCAGCAAAGGGATCATCGCGCTCACATATTTCCGCAACGGATTCGCGTAACTCCATTTGCTCCATTAAAAATTCAGGATCCTGGGTGGTTTCTTTTTCATCATCAAAATCCACACCCGCCAGTATCAATAGATAACGTGCACGTTTCAATGGTGATTTTAAGACCGAAAAGGCTTCGTTGATATTCGCCGCTTGTTGTACGGCCAGGCGTCGATCACGATCACTCGCATTGGCAAATCGATCTGGATGTACGACCTTTTGCAGTTCGCGATAGCGTGCAGTGAGTTCCTGAGTGTTAAGGTGAAAATCCAGTGGTAAGCCAAAGACCTCAAAATAATTTTGCGACAGACTTACCGACATGGTGGATTTATATCTCTATACGGTGAAGCTTTCGCCGCAACCACAGGTATCTTTTTCGTTAGGATTCTTGAATTTAAATCCTTCGTTAAGACCTTCTTTGGTGAAATCCAGTTCGGTACCATTGAGATAGACAACACTTTTGGCGTCGACGAAGATCTTAACCCCCTGGGATTCAAATACTTCATCGCCTTCTTCTGCACCATCCGAAAACTCAATGACGTAGGCCATACCCGAGCAACCCGTGGTTTTCACGCCTAAACGTAAACCTTCACCACCTCCTCGGTTAGTAAGATAGTCTTTTACCCGACTCGCGGCTGTTTCTGTTAAGGTAATTGCCATCTACATTCCCAGCCAGTTATGCGCTTTGTTTCTCGGCAGCCTGGCCATTTTTTTCTTTATAATCATGAATCGCCGCCTTGATTGCATCTTCGGCTAAAACCGAACAATGAATTTTAACCGGTGGTAATTCCAGCTCTTCCGCGATTTGGGTATTCTTAATCTCGGCCGCCTCATCCAGCGTTTTACCCTTAACCCATTCTGTTAACAATGAGCTTGACGCAATCGCTGAACCACAACCGTAAGTTTTGAATTTGGCATCTTCGATAACACCATCGCTACCCACTTTGATCTGTAAACGCATAACATCACCACAGGCAGGTGCACCCACCATTCCAGTACCGACACCTTGATCATCCTTATCCATGTTGCCAACGTTACGTGGATTTTCATAATGATCGATTACTTTTTCACTATATGCCATGTTTCACCTCGTTTAAGACTGTGTCTTACGTAAAAGTAATAATTAAAAATAGTTAAACGCCGACGATTAATGCGCCGCCCATTCAATACTGTTTAGATCTATGCCGTCTTTATACATTTCCCAGAGCGGTGAGAGTTCGCGCAGTTTATCGATGTTCTTACCAATCGATTCAATCGCAAAATCCACTTCCTCTTCGGTCGAAAAACGACCCAGGGTAAAACGAATTGAGCTATGTGCCAGCTCATCAGAACGCCCCAATGCGCGCAGCACGTAAGATGGTTCCAGTGACGCTGAAGTACAGGCCGAACCAGACGACACGGCTAAATCTTTTAACGCCATGATCAGAGATTCACCCTCAACAAAATTAAAACTAATGTTTAAATTATGCGGGATACGATGCTCCATATCGCCATTAATATAAACTTCTTCGATATCCTTTAAACCATTCAGGAGCCGATCGCGCAGCATACGAATACGTTCGTTATCTTTCGCCAGATCCCGTTTTGCCAGCCTGAAGGCTTCGCCAATACCGACAATTTGATGAGTGGCCAACGTGCCAGAGCGTAAACCGCGTTCGTGACCGCCGCCGTGCATTTGCGCTTCTAGTCTTGCTCTGGGTTTACGGCGGACATACAAGGCTCCAATGCCTTTC
>QILH01000073.1 GCA_003233255.1 Gammaproteobacteria bacterium
AACAGGACAGGTTACGCACGTGGCAACGACCCCCCTGATTTCACTGATCGCCGCAATGACACCGGAACGAGTCATTGGCATCGAGAATACGCTGCCGTGGAAACTGCCGGCCGACATGAAATGGTTTCGTCAACATACTTTGGGTAAACCGGTTGTTATGGGGCGCAAGACTTATGAATCCTTTGGTGCCCGCCCTTTACCCAAGCGGCATAATATTGTTGTGAGCCGGGATAAAAATTATAATGCCGGTGCAGCGACTTTAGCCTGCTCCATTGATGATGCCATCGAAAAAGCGGTTGAACATAAACCCGATGTCGATGAAATCATGATTATCGGCGGTGCCAGTTTTTATGAACAAACCTTACCGATCGCCGATCGTCTGTATTTAACTGAAGTACACACAAGGTTAGAGGGTGATGCCTGGTTTCCTGAAATGGATCACACACAGTGGCAACTAAGCGAAAGTCACGCGCATGAGGTCGATGAAAACAATAATATTGCCATGACCTTCTCGATACTTAATCGTCGCGATAGTTTCCCTGGAAGGAAGTAACAACGTGAAGGAATGCAATCAATGCGGAAAGTGTTGCATCAAATACGGTGACGGTGGGTTATCGGCTTCGGCAAGTGAGATTGAAACATGGGAGTCAGCTCATCCCGAAATTTACCGTTATGTTCGCGATGGAAAAATATGGATGAATCCCGACACGGGACAGCCGCTGGAGCGATGCCCGTGGCTAAGAAAACTACCCAATCAAAGCAAATACATTTGCGATATCTATGAAGTCCGTCCTGCTGACTGCAAATATTACCCAACAACAATCGATGAAATGATTCGTGATGAGTGTGAGATGCTCGAAGCACGGGATCGGATAAAACCGAAACTCGCGCAGAAAAAATTAAATAAAATTATGGCGGCGAGCCGCCCTGCGTTTGAATAATCTTCGATATTCGGTGTGCCAGCAACCCCGAATAGTCGCACCAGGAATCATCCTGCCGAATGATGTTTTGTAACAGTCAGACACAAAAATAGTCATATTCTGACAAATAATTTATCCCCAAAAGCAGTAAAAATACAGAATATTTTATATTATTCAAACAATTAGAGGAATTTTCTCGAATTTTCTTCACCGTACAAAGATAGCCGAAATGTGATGAATGCACGGTATTAAATGGCCTTATTTTATATGTTGGTTAGGTCGAATTAGGAGATATCCATGTTTAGAAAACAATTAGATAACTATGTACGTCATGCCATGAGTGCGACACGAGTGCAGACCGAGGACAGACGATCTGGACAGGAACGTCGCCAATGTGCTGAACGCCGCAGAGAAACGCGTTCGGGCATCGAGAAAGAAACCGATCGTCGTGAGCCAGGTAATCGCCGCAAAGAAGTGTGTATCGCGCGAACATTGAATTGAACATTATATATAAGCGGCTACAATATACTGTTAGATAAAATCTGCTGGATTCTGGGCCCCAGGGCAGCTTATGGAAATATAAGTCGGGGTCGGTTGGTCAATGCGTAAGGCGGTCAACTTGCCACCCCAGACGCAGCCGCTGTCGATGCAATGAATGTTCGGGTTTTTTATCACCCCCCGAGCACCCAGTACCGACCAGTGTCCAAAGATGAACTTGAGTTCCTGACTCTGTCTACCCCCCACTTCAAACCAGGGCCAACGCCCTGGTTTTGTTTTTCCCAGTCCGCCTTTGTCGTCCAGTGCGAGTTTGCCCTTTTCAGTGACGTAGCGAATACGAGTGAAACTGTTGCAGATAAAGCGCAGACGCTCCCAGCCCTCGAGCGAGTCCTTCCATTTTCGCGGTTTATCCCCATACATGTTGAATAGAAATTCCGCATAACCATCACTGCGCAATACGGTTTGTAACTCATTCGCGCATTGCCTGATGAGTGTGAGATCCCACTGTGGGGCCACCCCGGCGTGCACCAGACAATAGCCCAGTTCTTTGTCCTGATGAAAAACCGGCTGCTGGCGCAGCCAGTGGATCAGTTCCTCGCCATCATCGGCCTGCAACACTGCTTTGATGTCCTTGCTCTTGTCCTTTTTGACCCCGGCATGAATTGCCAGCAGGTGTAGATCATGGTTACCGAGTACGGTAATCGCCCGATCGCCCAGCGATTTTACAAACCGCAAGACCTGAAGTGATTGCTTACCCCGGTTGACCAGATCCCCAGCAAACCACAGGGTATCCTCCGAGTCCGAAAACTGGATATTTTCCAGCAGGATCATCAGCTCGTCATAACAGCCCTGAACATCGCCAATGGCATACACCGACATAGATTGACTCATTAATTAATCATTTAACGTCTATTATCTCGTAAACCGTTGATCAGGTCACATTAGATTGTTAAACATTATTAACAGGGGTTCCTTTCTGATGGCCCTCGTTTAAAATGGCTATCAGTAAGCATAAGACCAGATTTGATATGGGGAGAAAATATCCAATGGACTGGAAGACAATAAGTAACATGGATGTCTACACCGACGCCGAACGCACCCGCGCCCAGCGAGACAACATCGCGCTCAACTCACCGCCGCTACAGCCTTCCGACATGCCTCAGGAACTCCTGGCCCGACTGCAACCGCATTACACCAACTGGAGTATGCAAGACAAGTCGGTCAACGTCCGCGAATTGCGCAAATCCGATAACGTCATACTGTTTGAAAAACAGGGCAAGGACTGGGTATCGGTGTCGAGTTTCACCAGCACCGTAGCGCTGGGCGAGACCGCCTATGCGGTGAGTCGGCGGAGCCTGCGCAAGCCGTCAAAAGGGGGCGGCAGTGGTCGGGGGAGTGATGCCATGGGCATGGCCGCACCGGCCAAAGAGGACGAAGTGCTGGTGCCGACGGTGCGCATCACCACGCCGAGTGATGGTGACACTATTAATATTGCCGACAGCCGTAAGCTGCAAAATGAGATCAGCACGTTCGCCATAAATGAAGGCGAGAGCGTCGATGCTTTTACGCAACGGGTCATCGGTAAAGCCGATCCGGATGCGGTATATAATTTTAATAATGGCCGGGTCACGCAAAACCGTCCTCCCGTTGGGGGTGATGAGCTACGGGTCTTAACCGGAAAGAAACTCAAGGTCGATGGCTCGGTCAGTAATAGCCAGACGGTGACTCTCAGTTGGAGTGGCGGTTCTGAAAGTATGGATGTTGGTAAATCGTCGCCGAATTCTACGCGGAGCTGGAACACCAGCCTACCGGCCAAACCTGGTGACTACGTGCTCACCGCCAAAGCAAGCGGAGCCACGCACGCGATCAAGCTGACGCTGATTGAAATATGGTTGTTGAGCTTGAATTCAAACACAATACCGTCATTGAAAATGAAATTGATAAACTTGAACTGCCGATCGAAGCCAAAGTTACAGGCAGCGAAACCAAAGAACAGAGCAGTCAGGGTACGGCAAAGAGTAATTTTGAAATCCCGGAGTTGCCGAATGGCGAATATAAATTAGAACTGGCCATTTATAACCTGAACCACCGGTCGTTGAAGTAGACAAAGTAAAAGGAATTAGGGAAAAATCATGACGCAAAACGTCAATGCAATCAACTTAAAATGGCATGAGCTATTCAAGCCCATCGAAGGCCTCAAGGCTGAAAGCAAGAATCACTTGATCGTCGAACGTGAAATCATTCCGATCATATTTGTGCCGGGGATCATGGGGAGTCGGTTGGAGAATGAAGAAGGTGAAAAGGTTTGGGATCCAGATGCCAAGTTTTTCATGTTGAAAAAATACGG
>QILH01000269.1 GCA_003233255.1 Gammaproteobacteria bacterium
AGCGTATACCAGTCACGCTCAATACGTTGCAACATAAGACGATTGCGACCACGTGAAACCGGATCAACCGGCATTAACGGAGGGTGCGGAAAACGTTCATCCAGATATTCAATAATCACCTGGTGATGATAAAGAACAAGATCACGATCCACCAGGGTAGGTACTTCATTATATGGATTTAAATCGATCAAATCTTCCGGGCTATGTTCCTCGGTAACGTGTTTAACTTCAAAGTTAATTCCTTTTTCAGCCAATACAATACGCACAGTATGACATCGGGCACAGATATCTGAAGAGAAAAGAGTCATTGCCAAACGACGGTTTGTAACTTGAGCCATTAGTGAATTACCTCGAATTATTAAGCAGAGCTTAACGACGTTGAGGGGATTTACTCCCCTCAAGTCAGGATTAGTACCCAGTATTGGGGTTAGTGTATGTCTTTCCAGTATTCTTTTTTGAGCAGATAAGCAAACACGAAAAAGACCAGTAAGAAAAACATTACAAAGATGCCTATACTTTGGCGCTCAAGTTTAATAGGTTCACCCATGTAAACCATAAAATTAACCAGATCATTCATCGCACGTTTATATTCTACAGGACTCATCGTGCCTTTTGTTAATGGTACTAGCTCCATAACATCATGGCCCGAGTGATCTTTAATTATCACACCGTTCTTATCTTTCTTAGGCACACGCTGTTTAAGACCATCAAGCTCCCATAGGACATGTGGCATTCCAACACTCGGAAAAACGGTGTTGTTTACGCCAAAGGGGCGTTGCTCATCCGCATAAAATGAGGTTAGATAGCTATATAACCAGTCGGCACCACGAGCACGAGCCGTCACCGTCAAATCAGGAACCGCTGTACCAAAATATTTTTTAGCTTCCTTGGTTTTCATCGCCACCGTCATCAACGAACCAATTTTCTTTGGCTCACCTGAATCCTTTTTTTCAAAATCAGCAACGAACATTAAATTTTGCGTAACCTGATCATCACTCATGCTTAAGTCTTTACCCATGCGGTTATAACGCATATAACTGGCCGAGTGACAACTCAAACAATAGTTAACAAAGAGTTTCGCTCCGGCACGAAGCGAATCTTTATTTTCCAGGTTGATATCCGCTTTGTCCAGCTTCAACCCACCGCCAGCAAATGCAACCATCGGAAGACACAACAACAAATAGGTAAGTAATAGTTTCTTCATTATCCTGTCACCCTTTCTGGAACTGGTTTCACACTGCCTGCTTTTATATAAGCAGGATGAATTAAGAAGTAATATGTATACGCCAACGTAACCACGGTCAATATTGCTTTTATCACTGTACCAACATCGGAAACCGGTACGGCCCACCAGTAAGCAACAATCCCAAACGTGACTATCGAATAGAATGCGACGAGAGGAGCACGCAATAATGTCGCCGTCACTTCAGTCCGTGAGTAAAATGGCATATACAGGAAGAAACCAAAGTAGAGCAAGGTGGCACTCTGTGCAATCATCGTTCTAACCGGGTTGGCAGAAATCACACCGAAATACCCTAAGAGCACAAAACAAATCACAAATATGGCAACGGCAATTGCATAGCGCATATCTTTATAGCGCCAAGAACGAACCGGCGACTTATCAATCCATGGCAGGAAGAACATCACCACAATCGCCGCCCCCATCACAATGACACCTGGGAATTGCGAAGCAAACATGGGCGGCACCGCACGCAACATGGCATAGAACGGAGTGAAATACCAAACCGGGGCAATGTGATCCGGTGTCTTTAATGCATTAGCCGGTTCAAAATTTGGCGCTTCGATAAAATAGCCAAACATGGTGGGCGCAAAGAACACCACGGCAAAGAAGCCCATTAAGAACACAACCGAGCCCATAATATCTTTAACGGTGTAATACGGATGGAAAGGAATACCATCAAGCGGTATGCCATCCGGCCCCTTATGCTTTTTAATGTCCACACCGTCCGGATTATTTGAACCCACTTCATGCAAGGCCATGATATGCGCAGCAACCAGCATAATAAGCACCAGCGGCACGGCAATCACATGGAAGGCAAAAAAACGATTAAGGGTAGCATCCGAGATAACAAAATCACCACGAATCCATTCAGATAATGGCTCACCGATACCAAATGGAACGGCGGCAAATAGATTCACAATAACCTGCGCACCCCAATAGGACATTTGTCCCCATGGTAACAAGTAACCAAAAAAGGCTTCGGCCATTAACGCCAGATAAATAAACAGACCAAAGATCCAGATTAATTCGCGTGGTTTTTGATACGAACCGTAAATCAAACCGCGGAACATATGCAGATAAACCACCAGGAAAAACGCCGAGGCACCGGTTGAGTGCATATAGCGAATGAACCAGCCCCACTCTACGTCACGCATGATGTATTCGACCGACGCAAAGGCCATTTCGGCATCCGGTTTGTAGTGAATGGTTAAAAAGATTCCGCTGGCAATCTGCAGCACCAGCACCAGCAGGGCGAGTGAACCAAAGTAATACCAGAAATTGAAGTTTTTCGGAGCATAGTACTCAGACAAATGCTCTTTCCATAACTTTGACATTGGGTAGCGAGCATCAAACCAGCCAAACAATGCGATTAATGAATTCATGCCGTCGCCTCCGAGTCATCACCAATTAAGATGGTGGTTTCAGTTAGATATTGATAGGCGGGTATCACTAAATTGGTCGGTGCAGGCACATTTTTGTAGACTCGGCCAGCCAAATCAAATTTCGAACCGTGGCATGCACAATAAAATCCACCGAGCCAGTCTTGACCGAGGTCATCCGGCGCCAGCTCAGGGCGATGCTTGGGTGAACAACCCAGGTGCGTACAAATGCCAACCATGACGGCAATATTTTTTTTCGTTTCGCGAGCACGAAACTCGTTTTGCGCATATTCAGGCTGGATAGAAATTTCAGAGGGTACATCCGCCAGTTTCTCATTGAGCCTGGCCAGATCGGCCATGTTTTGCTCAGTGCGATTGACGATCCAGACCGGCTTTTTACGCCACTCAACAATCAACATTTCACCGGGTTGCATTTTACTGATATCGACTTCTACCGGGGCACCCGCAGCCTGGGCGCGCTCACTCGGACTCATGGCTTTTACAAATGGCACCACCATCGCCGCACCACCTACCGCACCGGTGGCGGCCGTTAGCGCAATTAAAAATCGGCGTTTTTCTTTATCTACTGCGTCTTCGCTCATGCAATTTTTCTCCACATCATTTGGATCACTGTGACTGTATCGACTCAATCTGCTAAAACTTGTTGAGAATGTC
>QILH01000051.1 GCA_003233255.1 Gammaproteobacteria bacterium
GTAGAGGTTATTGAGCGTAAATACGATGATATTTTTCATGGCCGTGAGTGACGAACACAACTTATTGAATGCATTAACACTACTGTATCAAGGGTGTGTGTCGGTAGTTCGGCTACCATGGTCATTGAGCGCTAGTGTAACGAAAAACTATGCCTAGAATCTAACCATTTGAAATAAAAAACAAAAAAACTTGCGTAAAGTTAAATGCTTAGCTAGATATATATACATGACGGAGGAAATAATGACGGATTACACCGAAAAGCGCGATTACCGGCGCGTAAAAGTCGAGTGTCCCATTTATTACAAAATGCTGGATACCGAGATAGAAGAAGAAGAAATCGGACAACTAGAAAATATCAGCGGTCGCGGCATGATGTTTATTGCTGAAATAGGTGTGCCGATGAGTGCTGAGCTTGAGATTCGGGTTGAGCCGGGTAACGATTTGACGCCACCACTGCATGCCCGGGTTCAGGTGGTGCGAATGGAAAAACAGCGTCGCGGGCAGGCCTACGAAATTGGTGCCGTTATTCGAGAAACGCTCGACTAAATTTGTTGTATTACTGGAACCGCTCTACGCCTTCACGCCACGACATTGAGTCTTGGCATCAGCTCTGCTTCATTCGATAATTCTACGTCCTGATACACATCTTTTGCCTGGGCGCCCCGGTGGGTCAGATTTTGATCAAACACAGGCTGAGCATTTATGGTTGGCCGAACTCGCTGACTACTCGAAACCGTGCCCGCGATGTTGAGTTGAGATTGTACGATCTGATTTGCGAGCGAATGGTTAGCCGTTTGCTTTGGCTGTGCGTCAGCCGATGAGCCGCGCGGATGGGTTGGACGCTCAAATCCCGTAAAAATAGGCAGGTTATGGTTGGCTGTGATATTCATAGCTAAAGTATTCCAACTCAGGGTATCGACCGCGCGGGCAAAACTTAAAGTCTATTTCGGTTATGATGCCCGTTTTATTAACGTATAAGCCTGACTAACGAAGTGGAATTAATATGACGGTGCCTGATGATTCTGAACTATACGATCTTGCCCAGCAAAGAGGGAAATATCTTCTCAAAGAGCATAAATGGTTAGCAACTGCAGAATCCTGTACCGGTGGCTGGTTGGGGAAAGTGTTGACCGATGTGGCAGGCAGTTCCGCCTGGTACGATCGCGGATTCATCACCTACACTAATCAGGCCAAGCATGACTTGCTCGGCGTTGACAGTGAACTGCTGGCCGAATTCGATGCGGTTAGTGAACAGACGGCAAAGGCGATGGCACAAGGGGCATTAGAAAATAGTTTGGCTGATCTCGCCGTAGCGATCACCGGTATCGCCGGACCAGCCGGAGGCTCCGATGCAAAACCGGTTGGTCTGGTGTGGTTTGCCTGGGCAGAAAGAAAGAGTTCGAACATCCGGGCCGAGTCCGTTATTTTTACTGGCGACCGTGACGCGATTCGTCGTCAGGCGGTGAGATTTGCATTGAAGAATATAGTTTAATTTTTATCGCTTATGCTTTAACGCTCTTGATGTAGTGGTTGCAGTACGTCGTATCGACATCCCCGACCAGAACTGGCATTATGGATAACCCTTAAATGTGGGGGGAATTTCAGGGGGATGCCGGCGTATTTTGGTGCAAAAAGCCAAAATTGTTGCCTCACCATTGGCGGTTATATACGTCAAACGGATATGGTAAACGGCAATCTACAGAATCGCTTAATGCGAATATCACTCATGGAGCTGCATACACGCAGATGGACGCGAAAGAATTCCTGCACAAAATGCACACGGGTGATGCGACTGTGTGGGACGAATTGATGCCCATGCTGCGTCGTATCGCACTGGGCGCATGCCACGATCTGGGTGTACGGGACGAGTTAAAACACGACATCGTGCAGGACGTGGCGATGCGTGTGTTTACCCATTGGCAATCTTATGCGGCAAAAAGTACGTTATCCACCTGGATCTATTCCATTGCCCGAAATCGTTGTCGTGACGAACTGCGTAAACGTGTTGTTCGGGGGGATAATCGCAAGCCGGGCGATGACTCTGATGACAACATGAGTGATACCGTTTCCCTGAATCAACGTCATGATCCCAAGCTCGAATTAATGTTGTGCGTACAACAGGTTCTGGCTGAACTTGAAACCCAGGGACCAGCACGTAAAAACAGTCGTCGTATGATCGAGGTCTTGATCTACTGGGTCGAACATTCTCCAAGCAGTGAAGAGCTGGCTAATTTTCTGAACACCTCCGTGCAGGCGGCCAAACAACGCAAATACGAAATCCGTAAACATCTGGAAGAACTTTGTCGGCGTTTCTGTGGGAATGATGACTGTTCGTTGCAATTCAACGGGGGGCCAGCATGAATCGTGATGAAGAAAAAACTGACGATCTATTCGATCGACTTGCCGGTAAACCCCCTCGAAATGATGCCAAACCCAACCCGGGAGCCGAGGTATTACGCGAAGCCATTCAGGCCCAGATTGAGACGATGCACGCAGCCGAGCAGGCGAGTAGTGATGACTTAACAGCAGAACAAAAAGCACAAATGGATGTGATCAAACACCAGTTACTTGAGCAGGGGTTGATCGGCGTTGTCAGTCGATCTGCGACAGACGCAAATTCGAAACAGAAAACAAACTGGCTTCAGCGATTGCAGGCTCTTATTTTTGGCACGGGTTGGGAACGTCCTGTTGCGTTGGCCATGAGCATGTTATTTGTCATTGCCATCGGTGTACAGGTTGGGCTGCCGCCCGATTCGGATCCCGATTTTATTGTCCGTGGGGGGGGGGGCGCCCGAGATAACCACATCCAGTCCATCGAAATTTTCTGATGAGCTGGCAACACAATTGCGTGCGGCCGGTGCCCAGGTGTTGATCGTGAAAATAAATGCGACCGATTTAACCCTGCGAGTGGATGTACCCAGTGCGGTCGATTTATCCATGATTAAAAAAATATTTGCAGATAAAGGCATCAAACTAGAGGGTTACCCGCCTTACCGTTTAAAAGTGAAACAAGCTCCTTAAACGGAAATATTGTAATAACTATAAATTAAGCCATACAGAAACCTGACTTTTATCCAGTTGCTGCGTCAAATGAACATGGCATGGTAAATTTTAAAATAGCAGTCATTATTTATACTATATATAAGGAGAGCACAAACCATGAAACCAACTAGTATCACATCAGGCGCCAGGGGCGTCGTGCACATATTTACGCTGCTGGTGATGGCATCGGTCAGCATGAGCGTTAATGCCATCGAAATAAAAGCCCCACCCGGTGCCAGTGCACCCAGT
>QILH01000297.1 GCA_003233255.1 Gammaproteobacteria bacterium
TAGTCTCACCATGGCGAACGCAGATCACATTCACGATAATATTCACTTCCTGGCTGACCCGAAAACGGCCCTGAATGACATCGCTCGATTTATTCTGGAAAACAGTCCAGGCCTGCCCGATTTAAGTCAGACGCAGATCATATTAAACGAATCGCGTTTAGCCATCCCGTTTCGAGATACCTTGTTGCGAGTAGCGGCCGAACAAAACTATACCGCCCTGCTCGGCCCATATTTCTTTAGTCTCGATCAGTGGTTAGAACAGCACCGACCCAACGATGTAACGGTTTGCGATGAACAGGTGCGATTATTAATTTTGGTTGAGGCCCTGATCGATTCCCCTGACCTGTTAAAACAGGCCAACCCCTGGACCCTCGCCGATAGCCTGTTGCATCTGTTTGATGAGTTAACGCTAAATAAAATTGATATTGTGATCGGCCAACAACTGTTTAGTGAACAGCTTGCGGCATGGTACGCGCATGATAAACAAAAAACGAATAATTACAGCGGCCTGCAACATGAGGCCCAGCTCGTTTATCAACTCTGGCATGCCTGGCATGAGCAACTAGCCACACAGGGTTTATCCGACAGTGCCTCGGCGCAGATACTTTCATTGAATCAATCCTTACAGAAAAAACAATCCCATCAACAACTGCATCTGGTCGGCATCGAACCGATCTACACCACCCAACAACAGTGGCTGAATACGCTGCTTGCAGAAAAACAGGGGCAACAGCAGGTTCATTTATGGCTGCTGGGGCAACCCGTTCTGCCTCGCGGCATCAGCCGCCTGGATGATCGCGTGTATGAGGTAGCCGATACATTCTCCTGTGCATTATCCGAAAACAAATCGGCTACTGAGTTTTCACAAACATTGTCCGCAATATTTTCACGCAGCCCACAGTTACAGGATCGTACCCGTCAGTTTGCCGACTTACATCCGCACAGCGCACTTGCGAATAAACTATCAATCTATCGCTCGAACAGTGCCGAACAACAGACCCATGCCATTGATACACAGATACGAAAATGGATTATTGAAGGCAAACAGCGTATTGCAGTCATTAGCGAAAACCGTTTAATGGCGCGGCGCTTACGCGCCTTACTCGAACGTGCCGAAGTACCCTTATACGATGCCGCTGGCTGGACTTTATCGACCACCCGCGCCGCCGCTAATCTTGAATCCCTGTTATTATGCATTGAAGAAGATTTTGAAAAAGATGCCCTGCTTGATTTACTGAAATCGGGTTTTATTAAGGGTAAAGACGACAGCAAAGAGTTTAAACATCTCGTTTACCGGCTCGAACACGACATTATTCAACACGAACAGATCACCAACAACCTGAACCGATACCAGCAAGCCATCCTCAATCGGCAGGAACGGTTAAAAGAAATCTGGTCATTTTCACCAACAAGTCTGCTTGAGTTACTGGATGACCTGAATACCGCAACAACAAAATTACAGAATTATCTCAATCAGGACGTTCAACAGCATGACCTAATCAGCACTCTGATCGAAACACTCGATGCCCTTGGCTTAACCGAAAGCTTTGCGTTAGATCCTGCTGGCAACCTGATCTTAAACGTATTGCAGGACATGCTTAGTGCCGCCAAAAAACAACCCTTTCGCAGCAGCTGGTATCAGTTCCGCGCCTGGCTGGCACGCAACCTGGAAAACCGTTATTTTCAACCCAGCTCATCGACTAACGGCGTGCAGTTATTTAATCTGGCACAGGCCGAATTTCAACGCTTTGATGCGGTGATCGTCGCCGGACTCGAACATGAAAGTTTCCCTGGCTCGCCGCCGGTGTTAACGTTTTTTAATAATCAGGTACGTACGCAATTACAATTGCCCGAGGCCGAACAATTTCATCAACAACGCCTACGGCAGTTTAACAATATATTAAACAGCGCCGACTCGATTCTGTTGACCTATCGCAAAGAACAAAACGGCGAATCCATCCACGCCAGCTCGTGGGTAACGGCAATAGAGCAATTTCATAGCCTCGCCTATAACGACGACCTCTCCGCCAGTGAGTTAAGCACAACCTTGAGCGCACAAAACACTCAGGTCATACGCTGTGACACCAAGTCCTTACCCACAACGCAACAACAACCCAGACCGGCCATTACCGATAACCTGATGCCACAAACCATCTCGGCCAGCAGTTACCAGCAACTCATCAACTGCCCCTACCAGTTTTTTTCTGCCCATTGTTTAAAACTGCGCCCACCGGAAGAGATACAACAGGCCTTATCCAAAGGTGAATACGGCGAACGCGTACACCTTTGCCTGCAGGCCTTTCATTCCGATGTGCCACGATTGCCCGGCCCATTCAACCCGAAAATAACCGAGCAAACCCGCCAACAAGCCGAAACATTAATGATCCAGATCGCCGCGGCAGTCTTTGAGTATGATATAGAAGAAAACTACATCCACAAGGGCTGGTATCACCAGTGGCTTAAGGTGATCCCTGTATATATTGACTGGCATATAAAAAACAAAAGCCACGCCACCATCAAAGAAACTGAACAACAACTCAAACGAGTGATCAGCGACGAGCTCACCCTCAACGGACGCATCGATCGTATTGACCTTGAAGATAATAAATACGAAGTCATCGATTACAAAACAGGAGCCTTACCCAGCATAAAAGACGTCATAAACGGCGAACAGGTACAACTGCCCTTCTATGCCCTGCTCGCCAATACCATGCTGGCTTCGATAGAATCGGTTGGCTACCTGTCCCTGGGAAAAGATAAAAATTTCAAAACCATGTTCCCGCTCAAAGGTGATGAATTAAATGAACTGGCTGAACTCACCCTGCAACGCCTGACTCACATCATCGAAGAGACTAAACACGGCCAGGGCCTGCCTGCGTGGGAAAATATTAAGATCTGCCAATATTGTGATATGACAACTTTATGTCGAGTTGGAACCTGGGAAATATAAACATGGAACACTAAGACACTGATTAGATATGCTCGTTAATTGTATCAAGTTTTGTATTTTATTACACTCAATCTGCATTATGTAATATTGTTGCTATTTGCTAATATTCTGTTAGGAATTTGCATAATTGAGTCAATAATTACTGCACAATTACGAGTCGTTTAAAAAACTTAGGCCGCATTCTGCTAATCTAGAGAAACGGAATGCAACCTAAGACACTATTAGGCGAAGGTAAATTAATGAAACGAATGAACGAAAAAATCGGGTGGATCGGTGGTTGGTTTGGTGGTTTTGTATGGTTAGCTTTACTATCTGCCATTCAAAATAAAATAAACGAAGGGATAATAGGGCTAGCAATATTTCTAGCCGCAATTGTAGTCATAAATATGGCAGCCCCCTGGAAGCGCCCAGATACAAAATATTGGAAACTGATGTCGCCAATATATCTACTCTTTTTTTGTTCAATTATCTTATCTATTTACCTGTATGGTGGATTAGAATCTATTGGGTTAAACTGGACATCGATATTTTTAGTAATACCCGGCCTTATACCACTTGTAACAGTAGGTAATCGAACATGGAACAATAACGCCAAACAAGATAATCCACCTAACAAGAAAAATTAATATGGACTTGAACATTTCACGATAAAGCAGACACCAAAGTATAACTTAAGATGGTAGAATAAAATTTTAATAGCCTGCTATCAATATAAATAAAAGGTGGTAAGTCATACAATACCGTAGGTATTATTATAACACAAAGATCTGACGCCTATGTCATGTAACAAGGTTTAAAACACTATGAGTGGATGCTGTGATAATGATTGTTCTTTAGACCGGTTGCGTGAGCGGCAGCGGGGAACATTATTCCTTGTGCTGGGCATTAACGCCGTTATGTTTTTTGTTATCGGTGCAGCCGCGCTATATGGTAATACCACGGCCCTGCTCGCGGACAGTCTTGATAATCTCGGCGATGCATTAACCTATGGCCTGAGTATTTACGCTGTTTCAAAAGGCGCTTCCGTAAAGGCCAAAGTTGCCCTGTTTAAAGGCTGGTTAATTCTGCTCGCGGCATTTGTGGTGGTAGCCCAGATAATTTACCGGTTTTTTGTTCCCAGCCTACCGGTATTCGAGATAATGGGAACTTTTAGCCTGCTGGGCCTTATCGCTAATTCTATTACTCTTTTTGCGCTGTGGCGACACCGCAAAGAAGATGTGAATATGAGTTCGGTGTGGGAATGTTCGCGCAATGACATTGCCACCAATATATCAGTTTTCATTGCCGCAGGTGCGGTCTGGTTAACCGAGTCAGGTTGGCCAGATGTGGTGGTTGCAGCCGCTCTGGTGTGGTTGTTAATCCGTTCAGCTATGCGTGTGATTTCATCCGCGAAGGCGGAGCTTCGTGCAGCAGAGTAATACTAGATTAACATTCGAGTTAAATATGAAAAGCATAATCACACTACTGGCCTTTAGTCTTATTTCGATGTCCGGCTTTGCCGCAACATCACAAACACATCAGGTTAATTCAGTAACCGGCGCGCAAACCTGGCAAACTCAGGCCCATGGGGTGTATTTTTCCCTGACCCAGATATTGCCCGAACAATTGCAGGCCTTTTATGTCAACCGAGGGTTTACGTTAAAACAAATCGATCCTTATATCACTTCGTGTGTTTATATGGCCGTACTGCGAAACGATAAAGCACCGGGTACCATTCATTTTATTAGTAATGACTGGCAGGTGCTAATGGATAGCAAACCTCATCCACTGGTTTCCGTTGATGCCTGGATGCAACGTTGGGAAAAAAATAACATCAGTAAATCGGCCCGGATTGCGTTTCGCTGGGCGCAATTTCCTCCCGAACAGAACTATGAACCTGGTGGGGACTGGAATCAGGGGAT
>QILH01000114.1 GCA_003233255.1 Gammaproteobacteria bacterium
AATCGAAATGCAGGCCATGACGTATGACAATCGGATTGCGGATGAAATGGTTAAACATAAACCAGTGATTCGAAATAATATTTTGTTGATATTGAGTGCGCAAAAATTCGAAGAAGTTCGAACACGTGAAGGCAAAGAAAAATTACAGCAACAGGTGCTTGTCGCGGTTCAGGAGATTGTTGGTGAATCAATGGCGGCCAAGTTTAAAGAAGCAGGCGAAGAATTGGCAAAAGGCGAGTCGGTTCCGAATGTAGAACAAATTTATTTTACCAGCTTTATTATGCAGTGAGTGACTATGGCAACCAGCGATTTATTATCACAAGACGAAATTGATGCCCTGTTACACGGGGTTGATAGCGGCGATGTAGAAACCGACGATGCAGCTTCCTTTGATGGCGTTGCCCGATCATTTGATTTTGCCAGCCAGGATCGAATCGTACGCGGTCGAATGCCAACACTTGAAATGATCAATGAACGGTTTGCCCGTTATTTTCGAATTAGTTTTTTTAACATGTTGCGTCGCACTGCTGAGATATCCGTATCGGGTGTGCAAATGATGAAATTTTCTGAATATATGCACAGCCTGTTTGTTCCGACCAGTTTGAACCTCGTCAAGATACACCCGCTACGGGGCAAAGCCTTATGTGTTATTGATCCTAAATTAGTATTCATCACAGTGGATAATTTCTTTGGTGGTACGGGACGTCACGCAAAAATAGAGGGTCGAGAATTTTCGGCCACCGAAACGCGTGTCATTGAGATTGTTCTGTCTTTAGCGTTTAAAGATTTATGCGAGGCATGGAAACCGGTTTTGGATGTTAGGTTTGAATACCTGAATATGGAAGTCAATCCACAGTTTGCTAATATTGTAAGCCCGACAGAAGTGGTAGTAGTCAGTGCTTTTAATGTCGAGCTTGACGGAGGCGGTGGCACTTTTTATGTCGTTATGCCGTATTCCATGTTAGAACCAATAAGAGATTTACTGGATGCGGGAGTACAAAGTGATCGAGCAGAACGTGATGATCGGTGGATTTCAGCTTTGAAAGAAGAAGTGAAAAGTGCGGAAATACAATTAACATGCGAGCTCGCCGAGTGCACCTTGAAATTATCAGAAATAATGGAATTAAAGGAAGGCGATATAATTCCGATGAATTATCCAGAAAAAATTACGGTCGTTGCTGAGGATGTTCCGGTTTTCCGTGGCACGTACGGTGTTCATAAGGGCAGTAAAGCCGTAAAAATTATTGAAATGGTAGAAAGACCTAAAATATCTGGCGATAGTCTTTCTTTGGCGGAGATAGGAGTCGATTCATGAGTGATACCGATGTAGAAAATGGACAAACCGATGATGTTATGGACGATTGGGCTGATGCGCTGGCCGAGGCATCTGACGCCGAAAATAATTCGGAAGCGACGGCGCAACCTGCTGAGCTTGATCGTCTTATTGCTGATGGAGCTTTATCGATTGACGAAGACGTTAATTTAGACGTCATTCTCGATATTCCAGTCATTATCTCGATGGAAGTGGGTAGCACCAGAATTAATATTCGAAACTTATTACAATTAAATCAGGGGTCTGTGATCGAGTTGGACAGAATGGCGGGTGAACCTCTTGATATAAAAGTAAACGGAACATTGATTGCGCATGGCGAAGTTGTCGTGGTAAATGAAAAATTCGGTATTCGATTGACTGATGTCATAAGTCCGGCTGAACGGGTTAAAAAATTAAAGTAAACAAAAGGTGAAAACGATGCGTGTCTACCTGTTTTTACTGCTCAATTTTTTCATATCAAATCTTTATGCATTAACCGAAGAAAAGGATAAACCAAAACTCTCTACGGCCTCTGATCCTGTCGGCATGGGTGATTTCGCTCAGGTGTTCTTAGGCCTTCTATTTGTTGTTGCAGCGATCCTGGCCATGGCCTGGATGATTAAACGTACCGGTTTTGTCAATACACGAGCGAATGGTGCGCTGAAAGTAGTCGGCGGCATATCATTAACCCAGCGTGAAAGAATTGTGATAGTACAAATTGGTAAAAAACAACTATTGCTTGGCGTCGCACCAGGTCGGATCACGAAGTTGCATGAACTGGAAGATAATATTGAAGACGGGTCGTCTGTCGCTGGTGATGGCGAAAATTTTGCTAAAAAGCTAAACAGTTATATACGAGGGGCTCGTTCATGATTCGAAGAAGTCTGTTATCCGGGTTCTCAGTTTTGATTGTTGCGGGTATATTATTTTCACCTGATTTAGTTTATGCAGTAGAAGGTTTTCCAGCATTAACAATTGAAAAAAAAGGTGATACCGAAACTTTCTCGTTAAGTATTCAGATTTTGCTGTTAATGACCATGCTGACCTTGCTGCCAGCAGCAGTCCTGATGATGACGTCATTTACACGAATTATTATTGTGCTCGCGATATTGCGTCAGGCTATTGGTCTGGTGCAAACGCCATCCTCTCAGACCCTGGTTGGATTAGCCTTTTTTCTAACCTTTTTTATAATGGGGCCGGTGTTCAATCAAATCTATGATGTTGCATACCAGCCTTATGCTGAAGAAAAAATTGATCTGGAAACAGCAGTAACCAAAGCAGGGCAACCCTTGCGCAAGTTTATGCTAAGTCAGACAAGAACCAATGATATTAAAACAGCGGAAGAAATCCCCTTTCGGATTCTTGTGCCAGCTTTTGTAACGAGCGAACTTAAAACTGCTTTTCAAATTGGGTTTTTATTATTTATACCGTTCCTGATAATCGATCTGGTTGTTGCCAGCGTATTGATGTCAATGGGTATGATGATGTTGTCGCCAATGATTATATCTTTACCGTTTAAAATCATGCTTTTTGTTTTAGTTGATGGCTGGAATATCATTATTGGCACATTGGCATCCAGTTTTATTGTCTAATCGGGAAATGTAAAAGGATATAAAATAGTTAATGACTCCTGAATCTGTCATAACAATATTTCAACATACACTGGAGATAATCCTGATTATGTTGTTGGTGGTTTTGATACCGGCTCTTACCGTTGGGCTGCTGGTGAGTATGTTTCAGGCGGCAACCCAGATAAATGAAATGACACTGAGTTTTATTCCCAAGTTAATTATCACCATTTTAACATTGATGATTGCTGGCCCCTGGCTGTTAAATTTATTGATGGATTATACGCGCGACCTTATTCACGATATCCCCTTCTTGATTGGATGACAGGAGATGGTGATATCAAATAGTGAAATAACAGCCTTTGTAGGTTCCATGTTG
>QILH01000323.1 GCA_003233255.1 Gammaproteobacteria bacterium
CACGTTGCACCCGCATCGAGATCTCCGGTGTTAACTCAACTTTTGCACCGTCCACTGGCGAGGCAAAGATCACCCCCTGCTCTGATATTTTTCGTAATTCACCCAGGCTCCAGACCTGGAAACCACCGGAGTCGGTCAGGATCGGTCCGGGCCAGTTAATAAAGTTATGTAAATCGCCGTGTTGCTGTACGATTTTGGTACCGGGACGCAACATCAGATGAAAGGTGTTGCCTAATAATATCTGCGCACCACTGGCACCAACCTCTTCAGGCGTTAATGACTTGACCGCACCATAGGTACCCACTGGCATGAACGCAGGGGTATCTACCACACCGCGATCAAACTTGAGTTGCCCCTGACGGGCCTGTCCATCGGTTGAATTGAGTTTGAATTTCATAAGTTGGGATTGTAATCGAAAAGCTAATAGATCAACATCGCATCGCCATAACTAAAAAAGCGATACCGGTGCTCTACCGCGTGCATATAGGCCTGCATCATGGTTGAATGACCCGCCAACGCTGACACCAGCATTAATAAGGTCGACTCCGGTAGATGAAAGTTGGTGATCAGCGCATCGATAACCTTGAACTCAAAACCCGGGGTGATAAATATATTCGTATCACCCGTAAACGGTTTTAAGTTACCCGATAGCACTGCCGTTTCCAGACTGCGAACCGTCGTCGTACCTACCGCGATCACCCGGTGCCCGGCCAGTTTGGTTTGTTTTATTTTCTCCACCAAATCGTCTGCAACATCGATCCATTCATGATGCATCACATGTTCTTCAATAAGATCAACCCGCACCGGTTGGAAGGTACCTGCTCCGACATGCAAGGTGAGATACGCGATGTCTACCCCCTTGTTTTTTAATTTCGTCAGTAGATCCTGATCAAAATGCAAACCCGCCGTAGGCGCAGCCACTGCACCAGGTTGTTCGGCATAGACGGTTTGATAACGTTCCAGATCCGCGGGTTGATCGCCTCGTTCGATATACGGCGGCAACGGCATATGGCCAATGTCATTTAATATCGAAAATACCGAGTCGTTCGATTCAAAACTCAAATTAAAAAACGAATTCTCACGATTGATTACCATGGCCTGAATACCCTTATCAAAAAGGATAATCGAGCCTTGCTTCGGCGACTTACTCGCTCGTACCTGTGCTAATACATCATGTTCATTTAACACCCGCTCAATCAATACCTCTACCTGCCCCCCCGTGGATTTACGACCAAACAAACGTGCCGGTATCACTCGTGTATTGTTCATTACCAACAAATCACCGGGATTAAGATACTGTTCGATATCAATAAACTGTTTGTCAGATAGACCCTTATTGCGATCCACCACCAACAAACGGCTATCGGTACGCGCCTGAGTCGGAAACTGGGCAATGAGTTCTTTAGGAAGGTGGTAATGAAAGTCTTTGGTTTTCATTATGTCCATAGCAGGCAAAATGGTTATTCATTTCAGTTCCATGTGCTGGTGAGTAAATTTTAATGTTTTTTCCAAAAAATAAATAAGCGCGAGCCATGGATCGCGAGCCCTGTTTTGTCGAGCATGGAGAAGCTGAGACTCCAGGTCGAGAAGCTGGCCTGGCCAAGCGAAACACACCATTACCCGGTGTTTCGCATCCCTGCGGCAATCGCATTGATACTGCGCAATAGCGGATCCAGCCAGATATCCCGCTCATCATCGCTGAGGCTTTCATCACGGAAACGTTTGATCAACATCAACTGAATTTGATTCAACGGATCGAGATACGGGTTGCGTCGCGTTAACGAAACCGCAAGCTGTGGCGTTTCGGCCATTAAATAAGGTAGATGAGAAATATTCAACACATTGCGCACGGTCAGCGCATGTTCATTACGAATCATTTCATAGACGTGTTTCGCTGATTTTTGATCCAGACAAAGACTGACATAGGTTTGGGCAATCTGCATTTCGGCCTTAAATAAAGCCATTTGCGAATTACTTAACAAAGCACGAAAAAACGGCCATTTGGTATACATTTCCTGTAATTTTTTCAGGCGTTCGGGGCGGTTATCGGCCCATTTGTTTAATGCCGTTCCAATGCCGTACCAGGCAGGCATAGTATGGCGCGATTGAGCCCAACCAAAAACCCAGCCAATCGCACGTACTGATGTTTTAGAGCGATCGGTTTTTTTGCGATGTGACGGTCGTGAGCCAATATTCATTAAGGCAATCTCGGAAACCGGCGTCGCCTCATAAAAATAATCTAAAAATCCTGGCGTGCGATCGGTTAACTCACGGTAATGTTGCTCACCCGTGTTGGCCAACTCTTTCATGATTTGGCAATACTCATCGTTATCAGGCTGTTCGTCTTTAATCAGGTTTTGACTGGCTTTTAGCAAACCTGTTAGCCCCATCGTTAATTCATAAACCGCAGTTTCCTGATTCGAATATTTATACGACAACACCTCACCCTGTTCGGTAAACTTAATCTGACCGTGTACGGTACCAGCAGGTTGTGACAGGATCGCATCATGAGTTGGACCACCACCACGGCCAATGGTACCACCACGACCATGGAACAATCGGCATTCAATGCCACGTGAGTTCGTTAAAGCGGTAATCTTTTGTTGTGCCTGATACAGACTCCAGGCGGACGACAAAATACCACCGTCCTTACAGGAATCTGAGTAACCTAGCATCACTTCCTGTTTATTGCCCGAAGCCTTTAATAAATCAGCATAAGTCGCATTATCAAGTAACTGGGTCATGACCGGCTCGATGTGCGCTAAATCATCAATGGTTTCAAACAAAGGCGAGATACGCACGTGACAAAACCAGTCTTTGCCATTGTAGCCCGCCAAACCCGTTAACCATGCTAAAAACATCACTTCCATGACATGACTGGCTTCGTGTGTCATTGAGATTACATAATCACCAAAGGCATTGGGGCTAACCCGCTCACGCATATTGGCAATCACTTCAAAAGTCTCAATCGTCTCAAGCGACTTTTCTGTCAAAGTCGACTTATCAAAACTGGCACGCGGTGCCGACAAAAATTTAGCCAGGGTTGCCAGTCGATCTTCTTCTGATAAAGAATCATAATCACTAATACCGATCTGTTTTAATACTTCGGCTACCGCGGCTGAATGAATGGTTGATTCCTGACGAATATCCAGCTGCGTTAAAAAGAAACCAAAAGTCTCGGCTAAACGAATTAAATCCTGCAGCTTGCCATCGGCGACCACCGCATCACCAT
>QILH01000111.1 GCA_003233255.1 Gammaproteobacteria bacterium
ATTGCAGACCGTAGTTAGTCGGATGATCTTTGTCCGGGCGCATTGAAACTATCTTGCCATTTTCGGTTTGAATGATCGTACCGCAGCCAACACCACAATAGGGACATTGAGCAATCGCGGTCTTTCGTTCAACTTTGCCTGCCGCTTTTGCCGGCGCCGCTTCCAGTTCTGGATTATTGCCCACCATCAAACTGGTTCCCGCCGCCGCTCCGGTAATAAAGGTGCCGCTCTTGAGGAAATCTCGTCGTGACATTTTAAAACGTTTCATAATGATGTCTTCCTTCTTTAATGCTGTCAGAATTTATTTAATCGCTTTTTAACTATTACCGATTTAATCTTTACTGGGCACGGTTCGTAAATACGCGATAATGTCATCGATATCATCATCGGACAAAGCCGCCATCGATGCCGGCCCGCTATAACCGATCATGCGTGTATTGGTACGACCATCCCTAATCGTGACTCGAATAAATCCGTCCGTTACCTTATCTAAAAATGAGGCTTTACCAATCGCGGTACCGGTACCGCCTGCTGCGTAACCATTGCCATTCGGGCCATGACAGGTTATACAAATCGAATCAAACCAGAATTGGCCCAGGCGTTCATCACCGTGACTCGGAGGTTGCGCATCAATCTCCGCAGACACATTAGGTTGTTTGGCATGAGCACGTAAGAAAGCCACAATGGCCTCAACCTGTTTTCGGCCCAGATGGGCAAATGGAGGCATCCCCGTTCCGGCACGACCATCACGAATGGTTCCCATCAGAAACTGATCCGATGAGACACGCAAAAATTCCTGATTCGTAAGAGAGGGTGCAAAACCGGGTTTACCAATGGCATCGGCTTGATGGCAAAAAGCGCAATTCTGGTTGTAAATTGCTTCGCCTTCCGCCGCCAGGGTCGGATCGATCTTGATGACTTCCCGAACATTTGCCGCTTCGGTTTGACTTGAGCTTACACTCGCTTTAGGCGCATCACCCTGCTCTGAACATCCAGAAATAAGCAACCCGGACATGAGCAAAAATACGAAATTTACGTATTTGTTGTTCATAATACCTCCTCATCTTTTATTATCTCGTAAGAGTATAGAATCAATAATTCTTAAAGCGACGTTACTCCCCCATCTAATTTCCGGCATTGACTTACATCAATTAAAATGGGTTTGTTAGAAAGTTACTACTTTCTTATTCACTTAACCTGGCGAATTTTCTGACGAGGGTGCTATAATCCAGCCGGCTCAATCTAGTCTGGCGTAAGCATTTGTTTTATATGCTTATTTACATAGTATTTTCAGGCTTACGGAGACAAAAAATAACTCCCCATCCCGGCAATTACCTGATAAAATCGCTCGGATATTAACGAAAATTTTTGAGGTATTGGTAAATGGAAGCAGTGGTAAATGGCCAGACCATCCAGCTGAGCGAAGCGGGTTGGTTGGAGAATCTTGACGAATGGAGCGAAGAGCTCGCTGTCGAAATCGCAAAAAACGAACACATTGATGAACTGACCGAAGAACATTGGGACATCATCAACACCGCACGCGAATTTTTTACGGAACAGGGTGTTGTTCTGGAACCGCGTAAATTCTCCAAGCTCATGAAAGAACGTTTTGGTGCCGATCGTAGCAGTCAGCAGTATATCTACTCGCTGTTCCCTACCGGTTTGATCAAATGCGCAAATAAAGTAGCCGGGCTTCCTCGCCCAAAAGGGTGCAGTTAAGCGTTGTAGTTAATAACAGTTACCCTGCAATTTTAAAAGCCGAGTCAAACTAACTCGGCTTTTTTTATCGCTTTTCTAATTCCAGCATGGCAATAAACGAATAGGCATAGTCATTATATTTGCCCAGTACTGTCCCGTTAATTATTTTCAAGGACAGCCAGCGCAAATTCCTCTGCCGTATTTCCAGTAGCTGATATATGAGAATTTCTTTCATGAAAATCGTTTTACTAGTAAGCACCCCTAAATCGTAACCCGTTACCTATATTTAATGGTTCGCTTACCAGCCCGGCGGAAGTTTTTCATTGATCACAATACTTTCTTTGTTAACCGTTATGTAATTACCCTTGGTGAGTTCTTTAAAAATACGGCTCACCATTTCACGTGAAGACCCAACAATATGGGCGATGTCCTGATGCGTCAATTTAGGTTTAACCACCATTTTACCATCGGTTTCTTTTGCCAGATCCAGCAGGGTATGCGCTACGCGACCATACACATCCATCAACGCCAGGCTCTTTACGTTTTCGGTCAGGCCACGCACCTGTTTGGTTAAGGCCCGAATCAGATTAAAAGCTAGCTCGGAATTATCGGACAAACATTGTTTGAAATTGGCCTTGGAAATAATCATGACTCTGGTGGCTGTCAGAGTCATTACCGATGCAGAACGGGGTTCGTCATCAACCAGGGAAAGTTCACCAAAATAATCACCAGCCCGTAATATACTCAGGATGACTTCCTTGCCTGCTTCGTCACAAGCGTAGGCCTTAACTTCACCTTCAAGAATGACATACAGCGAATCGGTATTGTCACCTTCGTTGATCAAAATTGAATTCGCCGGATAACTGCGAGTATGGGTATGTTCTGTTAATGCACTCGTATCAGCGGGGGCTAATTCCGAAAACAAATACACTTGATTTAACATGCGCGACCTCGATTAGTCGTTGTCAAAATTTACGCGGTTTAATGAATACCACAGCATTTCTTACACATAGGTACACCTCTCTGCATTCCCTGCATAGAATGTAGTTCACCTTGACTGGCCACACAACGGGTTTCAGCGTTGTATCCAGCTAACAGCTTCTCCACCAAAATAGTACATCAAAATAATCGTTAAAAAACCATCCGCAGATGATCGGGATCGAACTCTTTGCTGGCCAGTCTCAAATATATCCTCGAACCGACTCTATATATGTTTACCTAAAGCATATATGATTTATGCGGTGAAGTCATGGCACTAACTCTGTGACTGTGGCCGACAAGCCGATAAATTATGAAAAAACAACACTCTAATTACCCGCTTCCGCGCCGACTAAAGCAGAGCCTCGTGGTGACCCTGCTGGTGGTGACTATCGGTTTGTTATTTGCAACCAGTCCCTACGGGCGCCCGCTTGAAGAACAGATTGGCCTGCCCTGGTTATTCAAGCTGCGCGGTGAGATTCCCGCATCTAAAGATGTGGTCGTGATCAGCATTGACCAGGAATCCGCCCGCGCCCTGAATCTGCCC
>QILH01000038.1 GCA_003233255.1 Gammaproteobacteria bacterium
GGCTTACCGGTCATAGGTGGAGAGTTGATTGCCAATTTAACTATCAATGGCGAAGTCAGCTCGATATCGGGCGAGGTTTCATCAACACAGATCAAAAATATAACCCCCTCCCTCAGTGCTGATGATGCCAGCAACATTGCTCTTGCCGCGGTCAGCAAATGGCACCGGATTGAATATTCACGTTTAACGGCCAGCCTGCCTGAGCTTTCAATTTACGATGACAGTCTGTTACAGAGCACCACCTCATCCAGCATTCTGGTCTGGAAGGTTGAGGTATCCCCTACTTTTCTGGCGCCGCTTAACGAATATCTGTTAATCGACGCTATCCACGGTGGTATCGTATTGCACTTCAACCAGGTTGAAACCGCGCTAAGTCGAGAGACCTATACCACTGACAATACCACCCTGCTGCCCGGCACCCTGGTCTGTGACGAAACTGAACCCACCTGTGTCAGCGGTGATCAAGATGCCATTGACGCCCACACCAATGCCGCCAATGTCTATGATTTTTATTTTCAGAATCACGGCCGCGATAGTATCGATGGCATGGGCATGACCATCGTATCGACCACCCACTACGGCGGTGCCGCCGGAAGCGGCGCGCCTTTTCAGAATGCATTCTGGACCGACACTTTAGAACAGATGGTGTATGGCGATAACTTTGCCTCGGCCGATGATGTGGTGGCGCATGAGATGACTCACGGGGTAACCAGTTTTGAGTCCGATTTATTTTATTACTCAGAATCCGGTTCCATAAACGAATCGCTGTCGGATGTCTGGGGTGAACTCATCGATCTATCTAATAACATTGGCCCGGATCTCCCGTCACAAAGGTGGCTAATAGGTGAAGACCTGCCCGTCGGTGCAATTCGTAGCATGTCAGATCCCACCGCCTCGCCCTACAATGATCCCGACCGAATGACCAGCGGTCTGTTTTATACCGGCCCTGGAAATGCGGGCGACGTACACCGCAATAGCACCGTTAATAGCAAAGCCGCCTATCTAATGGTCGACGGCACCGCAGATGAACCCGGCGGTGCCTTTAATGGCCGACTGATTACCCCGCTGGGTATCCCGAAAGTGGCGGATATTTATTACGAAGTGCAAACTAATTTATTAACCTCAGGCGCAGATTATCTCGATCTCTATAATGCCTTGATCCAGGGCTGTGATAATCTGATCGGCACCGGCGGTATCATCAGCAACGACTGTGATCAGGTCCAACTTGCGGTCGATGCCGTTGAAATGAATCTGGCACCCAACGCAAGTTATGCCCCCTCTGCCGAAATATGCCCAGTCGGTATTAATGTTTATGATATCTTTTTTGATAACTTTGAAGGCAATAACATCAGCAACTGGAGCGTCGAAAATGCAGACGGCAGTACCAGTGTCTGGCAAACGGGTAACATCAATCTCTCCGCAAGCAACGGAAATTATACCTTACTGGCAACGGGCTACAGCTCAGCAAGTTTCCCGGGCAGAATAAACGACAGTCGCCTGGCCTACAGCAACCCTATACGCGTGCCGACCAGCACGCCAACGTACATCCATTTTGATCAGGCGTTTTATTTTGAATCTGCCAACGACATGGACAGTGTCCTGCGTTTCTACGATGGCGGTTTACTCGAATACACTATCGATAACGGCAACAGCTGGATAGATGCCAATAGTCTTATCCAGGACGGTCGAAATTACACCGGCTCCATCACCTCGACCGATCCGTTATTAGATAACAAAAATGCCTATATCGCCCTGAGTAATGGATACAACCAGAGCCAGCTAAATTTATCATCCCTGGCCGGCAACTACGTTCGCTTTCGCTTTCGAAGCATAGCCAATGAATTCACAGCATCCGGAGCCTGGTCAATCGATAACTTCCGCGTCTACCTGTGTACGGATAACGCGCCGCCCGTTCCAGATGCTGGCCCGGATCAAACTGCGCGTGCAGATCAAACAATACAATTAGCCGGCTCGGCAACCGACGCCGATGGGGATACGATTACCTATAGCTGGACTCAAACCGCAGGCCCGACGGTAACCCTGTCGGATACCAGCATCCCCACCCCCAGCTTTACCGCACCACGGGGTGACTCCAACCTGCAATTTACCATGAGCGTAACGGATAGCAATGGACAAACCGAATCGGATAGCACGATCGTAGCGATTAATCTTTTGTTGTCAGGAACAGGGAGTACTGGAAATGGCTGCAGTATCGGTCAAAACGGGCGATTTGATCCGGTATGGATTCTATTGTTAAGTTTCTTTGCACTGCTGCACTGGCGTCGAAAAATCCGGGTAAAAATTAAATTTAAAAATCAGAATTAAATACCACTGGGAAAGTAAAACCAGTGATCAATTTTTCCGGCATTAACTTTAAAGGCCAGTTTTAAACTCGAGTAAACGAGTAACTGGCCTTTCAGGGTTGGAACAACTTTATTCGGTGCTCCCAGTTTTTTGAACAACACTTTTGTGGATTTAGTAAGCCAGCGATACTTATCCGAACTTTTTCGCGTACGATCCTGCCAGGCGGCATGAACATACCCCTCGGCATTCAATAGCACTCTCGCGCCATCTGCGGTATGGTAAAACTTTAAGTTTTTACCGGGCATTGCTACCGGGAAACTAAAAACCGACTTACCGGAAAGTGCCTTTTTAGAAATTTTTTCGCCCGCGACGATATTGGCAATCGTCAATCTAGAGTTAACTGAGAAAGCGGGTTTGTCTACTCGATATTCGATAGGATTGCTTAATGCTTTGACCACTGGGTCAGATATTTTATTAGAGAATTCCTTCAGTTTTTTCCATACTTGTTTGGCATGCCTGGGCTTCTTCTCAGACTGATACACCTCTGCCAGATTGACAAAACCCAGTATTGCCAGCAATAAATCCTTGTCTTTGGTTAATCGCGAAAATTCTATTTTAGCCTTTCTGTCGCGCCGAAAACTTGCATGTAATACGCCACTGTACAAATTACTAATTGAATCACCACCAAAACGATTTACATATTTAGAAAACAGGAATTTATTGGCTTTAGTCAGATCATTTAAGGTTAAATAGGCGGCAATCAAATTAGCATAAGCAATTTTATACTTTGAATCGATCTTAATCGCCTTCTCGAATGATTTAATCGCCAATCCGATCGAGCGATTTATCTGGGATTTATAGACCAGAGCCTGTTTTTCAATATTGTATTCCTGGCCCGTTTTAGAATCCA
>QILH01000267.1 GCA_003233255.1 Gammaproteobacteria bacterium
AGAATAATAAGGGGAGGTAATTACCGTGGCTTTTAGAGAATATAAAATCGGTTCCCGAATGTTCGGTTTGGCGTTCGGTACATCGATGTTCATCACCTTGTATATGCCAGCAGTGGATATTCAGAATGTGTCCGCGACGTCTATCGCAATGGATCGTCAGTTGTCCTTTGGTCGAGTAGGTGGTTTCAGTTATGAGGATCCCTTCCTGCAAGGTTGGGGGAAACCAATTACAGTCCAGATAAGTCAGGATCCGAAGACGGGTGCCAGTATTGAGTCGACACGGGCTTTTGTGTATGAGAAAGACGTGCCGTTTCCTAATGGTATCCGCCATCCGCGGATTCTCGGCAAGGTGCCGGCTGCCGTGAGCAAATCAAAGGGGCGAATCAATGAAGCCTCTGAAGATCAGGGCGCAGTGTTTATTGTGCGGGAAGTCATCGAGAGTGGTGTGATGGTACCGTACATCGAGAACGCAACCGCGACGCGTGGCTGGTCGCCGACGGCAACGCTGGCAAAGGCGAGTGACTCACAGCGACTGCTTGTAGGCAAAGGCAAAATCATGTTTGTTCGTGAGGGTTGCTGGTGGTGTCATACCTTGTTGCCTGAGCAAACCCAGGACTGGCAGTATTTTGGTGCGCCGCCTATGTTGGGTGACTTTAACGGTGAATCGCCAACGGCGTTTGGTTCTGACCGCAAGGCACCTGATCTGACACATGTGGGATCGCGTAATTCTGCGTAATTCTTGACGTGAATGGATGACGATGCATTTTTTCAATCCTCGTCTGGTTCAGTCGCATTCCATTATGCCGCGCTATGATTATCTGTGGGGCGAAAAAGATGCCAGTGGTAAAGCGATTGATTATGACGGTTGGCGTACGGCCTATACTGCCTATGCTGACGGTGAGTCAATTTATCCACCTGAAGTCCCTGTGCCGGCTGCCGATAGTGAAGCTCGCGCATTGATTGACTTCGTTCTGAATCTGAAATAAAGGGGAGTAGAATATGGCCTGGAAATTTGATAACCCGCTGCACACCCTGTGTACGGACGATCAGAACGAAGCAGCAAAGGGTGTTTGGGAGGGTGAAAGCCTGGGTGGCATTACAGAAGATAATAATCGTCTGCCACCACCCATCATCGGTATTTTGGTGTTGACGATTGTTACAGCGTTTCTGATTACCTTTCCGTTGTGGGGGCAGCGCCCTAATGCAGCGATCTATGAAGAATACATTGCGTTAATGGATTCTCCGGCGATTCAGGGTAAAGGAGACGCAGAAGCGATGGAGTACATCGTTAATCAGGTGAAGGCGAATGGTTCCAAATGGGCGGCGATGCAGGAGCGCCATCCGCTGGAAATGGATGATTTGCGCCTGATCAAGGATGCTGTTATCGAATTGCAGCGTAACGGATCGGACTTGCGCGAATTTACAGTGCTCGGTGATCGTCTTGTGCTGGCCAACTTTGAAGGTAACCTGAAAGCTGATGGCACCAAGGCGCGTATCCAGCCCTGGTGGGATAAAGGCTATACCATCGATGTTTTCTTTATCGTTATTTTCTGTATTGGTGTGATGATTGTTGTAAAACGCCTGCCCGATTACGGCTGGGAACCAACTCATCACGGTCACTAGACCATAGACAAAAATTAGGAGTTTATTATGATTGACTTGGATAATGGCCCACTGGCGATGTTGATTTGGATTCTGTTGGTTTACACCGCACCGTTCATTTACAGCTTCTATGTTGATAAAACTGATCAGGACAAGCCAGGTATTGGTGATTACGGTTGATTTGATTCGCTGTTTCTGTCTTTAGGCAATTAAGCAAAGGCCACACCGAATAAAGGTGTGGCCTTTGTTTTTATAGCGCTTTCGATCGTATGGTTTTAACTGTTTCTGAAGGTTCTGTGCATTTTCTCAAACAGCAGAAAGTTTGAATTGTAGCTACAGTATCGGGTCCAAGTTTTATTGGCTGTGCAGTATACGGCCGTGGTAATATTAGTGTTTTCGTGGTGAGTGTTTAGTCGTATTTCCTTCTACTCTTTTTTTGGTACAGGTTGTTAATGGTGATGGTTTCCGAGACATTACAGCATGTCCTTGGCAGTTTGATTGCTGCTGTATATTCATTGAATTTTTCGTACCTGAGTTTGTTGACAGAGGAAGGTTCTGGTCCCTTTGGCATAGACACCAGTATCGAAGGGATGAAGTCGCAAGAATTTAGTGTCGGGATTTTTTATTTTCTGATCGCCTCTATTGTTGTATTTACCATTTTTATTTTTATGTTTATGACGAAAGGAAAGGCGGATCTTAAAATAGGTGAAAAGATCCTTTTTGCGTGGATTTTGTTGGGCGTTGTGGTTGCGGTGATATTCGGTGCAGCACAAATGCTTCATGGGTATTTGTTTTAGGAGGAAAATAGTAATGGCAGATTTTTTTAATTCATTTGAAGACGGCTGGACCATTTATCTTTGGCTGATTGCGGGAGCGGCTATCGTTTTAACGGCAATTTATTGGGTGCGCTGGGCGGCACATAATGATCAGTTTGACGAAGACATAAAATATGTTGTTTTTGATGAAAATGACAAAGATAAAATGGATCCTGCAGAATTTGAAAAAGCAATGAAAGTGAACAAGGCTCAGGAGGAATTGCGCAAGGTATATCTGGCGAAAGAAGCGGAGCGAAAACGGCGGACTTCATAATGAAGAAGGGTGAGAAGGGTATTTTAATTGGCATAACGGCTTTTGTTTTGGTGGCCATGGTAGTAAAGGGCTGGATGATTTCGCAGGAAGAAGAAAAAGATCCGGGTATTCCATTTTATAGCACCGCATCATCCGAATTTGCCGCTAAGGCATCCGTGCTTTACCGCAAATATAATTGTCGTGATTGCCACGCGTTATGGGGAGTGCGTAATATTATGCAGGCAGTTCCAGCACCTTCACTGGATGGCATGGGTTCGTTACGTGATGAGGAGTGGTTGTATAATTATTTTTCTGCGGAAGACCCCCAGTCGATAATACCCTCGCGATTGAAACAGCGCTTTCAGATGCCATCGTTTGCCAGTATCCCTGAAGCAGATCGTCGGATGCTTGCCAGCTATATCAGTAGCCTGAAAGTTGAAGACTGGTATCTGGAAGAAACCAAAAAAACGGCCTACGAAAAACTGACGGGCAAGGAATACCAGCAATGAGATTCAGAGTGCGCTGGTATTCATTTTGGATGGCGATACTTGTCGGTTGTCTGGTGAATGTTTTGGGCGACTGGGCACTTGGTGTTCGTATCGAGTTGTTCTGGGGACTGGATACATTTAATTTTTTCTGGTTTTTGCAGTTGTTTATTTTGCCGGTGCTGGTGGGCATTTCGGTGTCATACATTTATGGGTTAGGCGGTAAGTGGATTGCCATATTCCCACCGCTTATTGTACGTTTTGCAGCGTATTATCAAACCGTTGAATATTCCGGAGTCCCGCAAGGGGCGGCCTTGATGCCGCTGGGCTGGTGGGGTTTTTTTGTCATACTGGCGATGGAAGCTGCCATGATTGGTGGTGTGTTCGGTGAAATTATGAACAAACGAGTCTATGGGTGGAAAAAGCCAGTGCACGTTTCTGATAATGAAACATTGCCTGAGATATCCGCCGATCGGGCAAAGTCTGACGAGAAGGTTGCTACCAGGGCTGAGTGAGGTTTTTGGGTATGGCGTCGCAATATCAGTCCAGTATGAGCGCCAGTGAGCGCCGAAAACGCAAATATTATTTGTCGGCAACTGTTGTGACTTGCATTTCTGCAGCGGTGATATTTGGTGTGATACATGTAGTCAAGCTAGGCGCGAATCGCATGGACGATATGAAAGACCGGGCGACTTATGACCT
>QILH01000240.1 GCA_003233255.1 Gammaproteobacteria bacterium
TTTAAAAACCAGCGGCGTGCGGTGCGCGCATTGACCAAAGTATCCTGAGTAGTAAAACTTTTTGAGGCGATAATGAAAAGCGTGGTCTCTGGCTTGAGTGATTCAAGTGTGTCGCTAATATGATTTTCATCGACATTGGAGACAAAATGCATATTAATGTCGTGCAGGGCATAGGGATGCAGCGCCTCGGTGGCCATCAATGGGCCGAGATCAGAACCACCAACACCGATATTAACGACATCGGTGATCGCTTGATTTGTGTAACCGCGCCATTGGCGTGAGCGGATCTGCTCGCTAAATTGGCGCATTTTATCGCGTACGGCGCGTACTTCGGCCATGACATCATTATTATCGATCTTGATTTTATGCTTATTCCGATTACGCAGGGCAGTGTGCAAGACCGCACGTTGTTCGGTGTGATTGATAGCCTCACCTTGAAACATCTTTTCAATCCAACGGCCCAGTTTGCATTGTTCAGCAAGCTGGCAGAGTAAACTGATGGTCTCTTTAGTAATGCGGTTTTTTGAAAAATCGACCAGAAAATCATCCATCTGTAGCGAAAACTGGTCAAAACGGTGAGGATCGTCGGCGAACAGGTCACGCATGTGTAATGGTTTTATTTGTTCAAAATGAGCTTGCAGGCTTTGCCATGCGGCTGAATCGGTCAATTGAGACATGAATTATTCCTTTTCGCGATCATAACACGTTGATATATCAATCAAAATCTTTTCCTATTTTAGGATGTCAAGGGGCGAAGTAACAGTAAAATCGGTATAATGCTGGGCCATATTTTACAGATGACGAGCCTATGACTGCCGAGATTAAAACCTTTCCGTCCAGCAAAAATGAGATCCCTGCTTCGTCCGTAAACGATAAGCCGTTACGACAAATGGTAAAGCTATTTGGCAACACGCTGGGCGATATCTTGAATGAACAGGCGGGTGAGCGGGTGTTTGCCGCGGTTGAGTCCTTACGCAAAGGTCATATTAGTTTACGCAAACAGGAAAATGCGGCCAGACGTCGTCAATTATCGCGTTTGATCGAAGGGCTTGATCCAGAATCATTAAGTCAGGTGGTGCGCGCCTTCAGTCTTTATTTTAGTCTGGTTAATATTGCAGAAGAAACTTACAGTCATAAAGAACGTCGCAAACAGGTGGATCGTTTAGGGCCGACCTGGCACGGCTCGTTTGTACAGACGCTGCGTAGCTTAAAAGGACAGGAAGTCAGTTTTGATCAGGTACAAACGCTGTTTGATCAAATGGGCTATACGCCGGTTCTTACCGCACACCCAACCGAATCCAAACGTCGCACCATGATGGAATCCTTACGCCGAATCTACCTGATTGCAGAAAAATTATATATGCGCCTGACGCGTATTGAACGAGAACAAACGGTGCAGGAACTTGAACGTGAAGTTCAGATACTATTTAAGACGAATGAAGTGCGGGTGCGTAAGCTTGAGGTTCTCGACGAAGTTAAAAACGGGCTGCATTATTTTCGCGAAAGTTTGTTTTCTGCCGTTCCGCAGGTGTATCGTAATTTAGAACGTACTGTCGCCCGTATTTATTCGGGTAAAGATGAGACGATTACCGTCCCCAGTTTTATACGTTTTGGTTCGTGGATTGGGGGTGATCGTGATGGAAATCCATTTGTAAAACCGAAGACTACGGTGATGGCGCTGTGTTTACAGGCACGAGAAATATTACAGGAATATGATCAGCGGTTAATGGCGTTGTCTCATATTTTGACCCAGTCCAGTAAGTTATGCACACCAAGCGAGGCTTTTCTAAAAAGCCTTGTAAAAGACGAGGCTGATGTCCCGCAAATCTTCGAGAAAAATCCTAAACGCTTCTTGCAGGAACCTTATCGGCGCAAACTCTATATAATGCATGCACGTCTGATGTGTACGCTGGAGGGGATAAATGCCTTAATGAATGGCACAAGTCTGGACCGTGATGAGTGTGGTTATGCTAACGAGAAAAAATTACTGCGTGATTTATATTTGATTCGCGATTCATTGATCAGTCATGGTGATGCGGTAGTCGCCGATGGCAAGCTACAGGACATGATTCGTTTGGCCGAGACCTTTGGTTTCTTTTTAACGCAACTGGACATTCGTCAGGAATCGACCATTCATTCGGCGACGGTCGCTGAAGTATTAAAGCAAATTGGCATCAGCGATTATGATTCGTTATCAGAAGAAGATCGACTGGCGACCTTAGCGAAATTCTTATCCGCGCCACGTGCTCAGTTTGATAAGTCGGCTTTAACCGAAAAATCACTCGAAACGGTCGAGACCTTTGAAGTGATCGCCAATATGCGCGAGGTGATTAGTCCCAATGCCTTTGGCGATTATGTGATTTCAATGACACATGAAGCCAGCCACGTTATGGAAGTCATGTTTTTAGCATGGTTAACCGGTTTGGCAGGTTATTCTGGAAAAGACTGGTTTTGCCACATACGAGTTTCCCCTTTGTTTGAGACCATTGATGACCTGGCGCATATTGAACCGGTCATGAACCAGTTGCTTGATAACGCAACGTATGCGGATTTGTTAAAGGCCTCGGGTAACAAACAGGAAGTTATGCTTGGATATTCAGATTCCTGCAAAGACGGCGGCATTTTGTCATCCGCCTGGAGTTTGTATCAGGCGCAACGAAAAATTACCGCATTAACCAAATCACGTGATATTAAATGCCGTCTGTTCCATGGTCGTGGTGGCACGATTGGTCGCGGTGGTGGCCCAACTCACGATGCGATTCTTTCACAACCGGCGGGTACTGTGCACGGGCAGATTAAATTTACCGAGCAGGGTGAAGTGCTTTCATATAAATATTCGAATCAGGAAACAGCAGTCTATGAATTAACAATGGGGCTTACTGGCTTGTTAAAATCCAGTCAAAACCTGATTAAAGAAGAGCAACCTGAAAACGACGAGTATTGCCAGATCATGAAAGAGCTAGCGAATACCGGTGAGCAGCATTACCGTGAGCTAACTGATCGTACCCCGGGATTTTTAGATTATTTTTACGAAGCGACACCGGTCTCTGAGATCGCATTAATGAACATTGGTTCGCGACCTTCACACCGTAA
>QILH01000178.1 GCA_003233255.1 Gammaproteobacteria bacterium
GAAGATTTTGGATGTCAGTGTTGAAGGCGTCTCAGTCATTACCACGTATAAATCCAGCTACGCCCACGAAATTGAACAAAAGGGACTGGATGAAGTAATCAAAACAATCAATGACCACAACAAAAAACTGAAAACAGCTCAAAATTCATAAATAATACATCATATCAACCACTTAACTCTCGGCCCAGAATCATGCAAGTGGGCATCGATCAATTACCTTACAAATATTCGAGTTAAAGATCAGACCAGTGTGACCGATATATAATCAGTAACCATTGGTTAGATTCCCATCGGGGTATCGCCAGGCACAGAAACATAACCTGTAAATAAGCGAGCCCATGCAAGAAATTCTATTAATCGAACATTCGGCAACCTTACGGCATGCGCTGAAAAAAAGTTTAGTTCGCCATAGTTATACCGTCGACATCCATGACAATTTTGCGACCGGCCTGAAGAAACTCACTGAAGAACGTGAAAGGTATGAAGCCATTATTTTAGGCTGGCCGGAAGAAAACCATACCGACACCGATGAAATGCTGGCCATTCTCAGCGAAGCCCCCTACGACGAAATTCCACTGGTTATCCTGGCGCATGAGGCCGATTCGGCAAAAATTGGCTGGGTCTCGAGCCGTATAAATAGTGCCTTTATCATGTGGGACACCTTTAACGACGCAGTAAAAACATTACCGACATTATTAACCCAGCAGTTCATCGATGAACCCTGCTGTGATCTCGAAACAGACCTGCCGATAAAAATTCTGTTGGTGGATGACTCTCCCACATCACGAGTAAAGTTTCGTAAAATTTTAGATTCCTGTGGATACCAGACCACCACCGCTTCAAGCTCATCCGAAGCGCTTGAGCTGGCCACCCAGCAAAAGTTCGACATTGCGATCATCGATTATTTTATGCCAGACGAAAACGGCGACGTATTATGTAAAAAATTACGCAACAATCCGCAAACAATGGGTATCCGACCAGCGGTTCTGACCAGCACGTATTCAGAACATGTTATTCAAAGCTCGCTCTCCGCAGGTGCGGTCGAATGTATGTTTAAAAACGAATCCGATGCGCTGTTCAAGGCCCGTGTCGCCGCCATGAGCCGAGCCATACGAATTACCAGTCGAATCGATCAGGAACGCACACGACTGGAGGGTATTTTGTCCTCCGTTGGTGATGGCGTATATGGTGTTAATACAACGGGCATAATTACTTTTGTTAACCCAGCAACACGACACATCCTGGGTTATGATACCGATGAAGATCTCATTGGATATCATCCTGATTTACTTTTTCACAAGTATGAAAGTGTTAATACTTACGCCAGTACCATGGATTTGCATTACCTGGACCAGTCAATCAAAGAAGGTAAAGAATTACAGGGTATTGAAACTATTTTCACTCGCACCGATGGCACACCGATCCAGGTTGAACTCACAATCTTCCCACTTCGGATTGATGGCAAGCATGAAGGTGCCGTGGTTGCATTTCGCGACGTCTCGGTCAGAAAATTGCTGGAAGAAGAATTAAAATGGCAAGCCAATCACGACCCGCTAACAAAATTACTTAATCGAAAATATTTAGAAGATCAGCTGGAATTGGAAGTACAACGCCTGAAACGTTCCGATGAGATCAGCGCTCTGGTCTATATTGATCTGGATCGCTTTAAATACATTAATGACACCATCGGCCACGCGGCCGGTGATCAGCTGTTGATTGAAATCAGTCAACAACTTCTTAGTCGATTACGTAAATCAGATCTGCTTGGGCGGCTCGGCGGCGATGAATTTGGAATAGTATTACGCAACGTCGATCAAAATGATCTTTTTGCGGTGGCTGATAATTTTAGAGAAATATTTTCAAGTTATGATTTTATTCGTGATGGTCGATCGTATAAGATACACGCCAGTATTGGCGTTGCGCTAATAGACTCTGAAACCATCTCGCACGGCGAAGTGCTGGCCAATGCCGACATTGCCTGCCATATTGCGAAAGGACAGGGACGTAATTCAACGCATATTTATGATCCCAATCACCATGAAAAATCGGTCATGGATCTGGAGCTCGGTTGGTCTACTCGTATTCAAACCGCACTGGAAAAAGATAACTTCCAACTGTATTTCCAACCTATCATGCCACTGGCCGAACTTGACCTCGATGATTTACCAGAAGAAGGCAATCTACTTGAATACCTGATAAACAATCAATCAAACTACTGCAGCACCTATGAAGTCTTACTACGACTGCATAACAGTCATGGCGAGCCAATATCGCCAAACGCTTTTATGCCTACCGCTGAACGTTTTAATATGATGCCTGATATCGATCAATGGGTACTCAGCGCCGCCATGAAACGTATGGCTGCACTTGATCCCGTGTATGACAATATCACCTTCACCATTAACCTCTCAGGTCAGAGCCTTGATCCCGACATTATAGTTCCCTTGTTCACTGACGGCATCAAAAAATACAAACTCGATCCAACTCGATTTCTATTTGAAATCACTGAAACTACGGCAATCAACGATACCTATGCCGCTAACAAGCTGATAAGTGAACTGAAAAAACTAGGCTGTCGCTTTGCGCTTGACGATTTTGGTAGCGGCTATTGTTCTTTCTCCCACCTGAAACATTTGCCGGTTGATTACATCAAGATTGACGGTATGTTTGTTAAAGACATCTTAAACGATTCAATGGACATGGCCATCGTGCGTTCGATTACCAATATCGCACACACCCTTGGCAAAAAAACAGTCGCCGAATTTGTTGAATCTGCTGATGCAATCCGCTTATTAAAAGATTGTGGAGTTGATTATATTCAAGGCTTTTACATTGCCAAACCGGCTCAGGTTATCCACAAAAATAATCTCCGTAAGGTAAAGAAGTTACTGGGTTAACCACCCTATAGATCTAATCATTTTCTTCATTCTGTTATAGTTCGCCCATGATTTCTCTGTTGCGTCTTATCGCCCGATACATGGCAGTATTAACAATACTAAATAACTGTTCCGAAATGGTATCCACTATCAATACCCGGTATCTTGACTCGTCATGCCGGGCTTGGCCCGGCATCCAGT
>QILH01000312.1 GCA_003233255.1 Gammaproteobacteria bacterium
GTGGTCTTGATAAAGCGGTTGCCGCTTCGGTTGAACAGTTAAAGACTCAATCTAAACCTTGTTCAGACAATAAAGCCATTGCCCAGGTTGGCACCATCTCGGCCAACTCCGATGAAGAAATCGGTGGCATTATTGCTGACGCAATGGATAAAGTCGGTAAAGAAGGCGTTATCACCGTTGAAGAAGGTACTGGTTTGGCCAATGAACTGGCGGTTGTTGAAGGTATGCAATTCGATCGCGGTTACCTGTCTCCTTACTTTGTGAATAACCAGCAAAGCATGAGTGCCGAACTTGAAGAGCCTTACATTTTATTACACGACAAAAAAATCTCTAACATCCGCGAATTACTGCCTGTACTTGAAGGCGTAGCGAAAGCCGGTAAACCTTTATTAATTGTCGCTGAAGATATCGAAGGCGAAGCGTTGGCGACGTTGGTTGTAAACAACATTCGTGGCATCGTAAAAGTTGCTGCGGTTAAAGCCCCTGGTTTCGGTGATCGTCGCAAAGCTATGTTGCAGGATATCGCGGTATTAACTGGCGCGACCGTTATCTCTGAAGAAGTCGGCCTGAGTCTTGAAAAAGCAACATTGGATGATCTTGGTTCAGCCAAGAAAATTCAGGTAACCAAAGAAGAAACTACCGTCATTGATGGCGCGGGTCAAAGCAAGGACATTGAAGATCGTGTTGGTCAGATTCGTGCACAAATCGAAGAAGCCACTTCAGACTACGACAAAGAAAAACTGCAAGAGCGTGTAGCTAAATTAGCGGGCGGTGTTGCGTTGATCAAAGTTGGTGCTGCGACTGAAGTTGAAATGAAAGAAAAGAAAGCCCGTGTTGAAGATGCATTACATGCAACACGTGCTGCGGTTGAAGAAGGCGTGGTACCTGGCGGCGGTGTTGCCCTGGTTCGCGCTGAAGCAACCTTAGGTGAACTAAAAGGTGATAACCACGATCAGGACGTCGGTATCGAGATTGCGCGTCGCGCCATGACCGAACCATTGCGTGTTATTGTTTCCAATGCTGGTGGTGAAGCCTCGGTGGTACTGAACAAGGTTGTAGAAGGTAAAGGCAACTTTGGCTTTAACGCTGCAACCGGTGAGTATGGCGACATGGTTAAGATGGGTATCCTGGATCCAACTAAAGTAACGCGTTCTGCTCTGCAAAACGCCGCTTCGGTTGCCGGTCTGATGATTACTACTGAAGCTATGGTTGCGGATGCACCAAGTGATGACGCTGCCGGTGGTGGTGGAATGCCTGATATGGGCGGCATGGGCGGTATGGGTGGAATGGGCGGCATGATGTAATTTGTCTCCCAACACTCGCTGTTGATAAAAAGCCCCGTTCGTTTGAACGGGGCTTTTTTTTACGATAAATTTATCGGCGTAAGATTAAAAAAACATGCATGGGTTTCTTTTTTAAAACGTATGTTAGACTCAAATTACCAGTAATTATTTAATATGAAATAAAATGTCATCACCTATCAAGCTTAACGAAGATCAGAAGGCACAGGCCGATGTGCTTTTAGCTTTGCTCGATCAACAAAATAATTCTGAGCTTAAAATCAGGTTGGAACAATCTTTACCGGCCATCTGGTTTGGCAGTTCATTTGTAGAGCAAAAATGCCAGCGATACCCTGAGTTGTTTATTGAACTGGTGCGATCAGGAGAGCTCGAGCGTGCCTATAACGCGAATGAGCTACAAAATAAAATAATAGCGTCGTTGAAATCAGATTCTGTTTCCAGTGAGACGGAGTTGATGACACAGTTAAGATTAATCCGCACTCGCGAAATGATTAGAATTATCTGGCGCGATCTGGCCGGATGGTCTGAGTTGACCGAGACGATGTGTGAGTTATCAGAGTTAGCCGATGCCTGTGTTGATAGTGCCCTGATCCTGTTATATAAATGGAACTGCGCGAAGCTGGGCACGCCGTTTGATCAGGACGGCAACCAGCAGCATTTAGTGGTGCTGGGTATGGGCAAGCTTGGTGGCCATGAATTAAATCTGTCATCGGATATTGATTTGATCTTTGCCTACCCGGAAGAAGGCGATACACAAATAGATAAGACCGAAAATAAAAAAATCAAGAATAATAAATCAATTACGAACCACGAATTTTTTCAGAAGCTCGGCCAACAATTAATAAATGCCCTGTCCAAACTTACCGCGGATGGTTTTGTATTCCGCGTCGACATGCGCCTGCGCCCGTTTGGCAGTGGTCCATTGGCGATCAGTTTTGATGCGATGGAAGATTATTACCAGATCCACGGCCGTGAATGGGAACGCTACGCGATGGTCAAGGCGCGGGTGATCGCAGGTGATCAGGAGCAGGGTGAGCAACTGTTAATACGCTTAAAACCCTTTGTTTATCGACGTTATGTTGATTACAGTGCTTTTGAATCAATTCGCGAAATGAAGGCGATGATCCAGAAAGAGGTTAAGCGTAAGAACAAAGAGCTGAATATCAAAGTCGGTGCCGGTGGTATCCGCGAGATCGAATTCATCGGCCAGGTATTTCAGTTGATTCGCGGTGGCCGCGAGCTCAAATTACAGTCTCGTTCAATACTTAAAGTATTAGTGACGTTACAGGAGCTTGGCATCCTGCCCGAATTCGTGGTTGAGCAATTAACGGTGGCTTATGATTTTTTACGTCGCACCGAGCATCGCCTGCAGGCCTGGCGCGATGAGCAAACTCACAGTCTGCCCACCGATGAAACAGCCCAACAGCGTCTGGCCTATAGTATGGGTTTTGCCGATTGGAACAGTTTTAATCAACAACTATTGCATCATCGCACCCGGGTGCACGAACATTTTGAACAGGTCTTTGTGGCCCCCCAAGCGGACACGCCCAGTGACGAGACGGTTGAACTTACTCCATTATGGCTGGGTGAAATTGACGATAATGATGCGCTTGAACTGTTAACCAACAATGGCTTTAGTGCTGCGCAGGATGTTTGGCGGCATATCAAAACCGTGCGTGAAAGTCGGGCTTACCGAAATCTGTCTGCGCGTGGGCTAGACCGAATGGATCGTTTTATGCCGTTGTTTCTGAGTGCC
>QILH01000281.1 GCA_003233255.1 Gammaproteobacteria bacterium
GTTTGATGGATCAAACGCCGTTGTAAAATATCCTGCGCGGCTTTTAAGCGCGCACCTCGAAATCGGTACAGACTTGCGCCTCTGTTTTTTAGATTGTCCTCAAGTCGCTTGATCGCTTTTCGATACTTTTCGTAATCTACTTCTTTAAAATGTCCGTCGGCCAGGTTGCCGCGCACCATCGAGATGGTATGAGTTTTTATTTTCGTCAGGCCTAGAACAAAATCGATGATCTCGTCCATCTTGTCCTGATTATCGGAACAGAATACGGTATTAATGCCGAGTTCGAAATTATCATATTGTTCCAGCAGTTCACCCAGCAACTCATAGGTTTTCAGGGTCTTATCAAAGCAACCGGGTGTATCGCGCAGCGCATCGTGATCGCCGTGCAGGCCATCGAGTGAAAGTTTTACCGTGACTACGGAGTTTTTACAGTAATTAAGTATTTTTTCGGTCTGCTCTTTGATTAATTCCGGCAACAGGCCATTGGTGGGAAAGAGCATGAATACGGGTTTGTTCTGATCATAGAAAACTTTGCTTATCTCAACCAGGTCTTTTCTCAGGTAGGGTTCGCCACCGGAGAAGGCTAGCCACAACAGCTTGCCCATTGAGGCTGAGATTTTTTTGATCTCATCAAGTGAAAGTTCGGCTTCTCTGGTATTACTGTAGCTGTTGCTGGTTTGGGCGTTGCGGGTATTGTCGATATAAAAACAGAACGGGCAGCGGGCATTGCATTTGCGGGTGACAAAAAAGGTGAGATGGATGGCCTGATTTTTCGAGACAATCGAACCGCTGTGACGCAGGGGTGAAAACATCAGCTGCTCTCGCGCAACGTGTGCTGGGTGGTGATGTATCGGGCCAGTCCGGCGAGCGCGCCGAAACCCACGGCAAGCGGATAGAGCAACAGGTAATAAGCGGTTGCCGCGAACGCAAACCGGACACCTTTGCTGCGGTAAAAGGCCAGCACCAAACCTTTATTCACAAACAGGTTGATGGCCAGCAGTAATGGAATAAACACCATGAAGGCGTAGTAACCCGTTAAAATAAAAACGAGTAACAACAGCGCGATCAAAAACCAGCAGATCACATTTGTTTTCAGGCCGAGGGAGGCGGTGCCGGAATCGGCCAGTACATCGTTATTCTTCAGCGAGTAAACCGTCCAGTACATTGATTTTCGGATTGCGTTGCGCAGTGAACGATACAGGGAAAAATTAAATATGTGTTGCACCTGAATGGCCGGGTTCATCAACAGACGGTATCCGGCCTTTCGCAAGCGATGACTGAATTCAACGTCTTCGAGTATCGGCAGGAAGTGTTCATTAAAGCCACCACTTTTTAGAAAACTCTGTGTTTCGATCACCATGGCGTGCGTGGCAAGATAATCGGGGTTTTGTTGGTGGCGGGTTTCTGAATAATGGACAAACACCGATTGAAACTGGCTAAAGAAATGCTTATCGAATGGTAGATGGGTATAGCTGCCACCCAATACGAAATCGCCCTCGGCTGAAGCACTGAGCCGATCCATAGCCTGGCTGACGATGGACAGGGTATCTTTTTGCAACAGGCAATCGGCGTCGGTAAAAAAAAGAAGCTCGCCGTCGCTATTGGCCGCACCGATATTTCGAGCCTGGGAGGCGCCACCGTGTTGCTCCATTTGCACCAGCTTGCAGGGGAAGCCTTTTATGATCTCGACCGAGTTATCTTCCGATGCGTCATCGACCACCACCACCTCGAAATTTTGATAATCGCTGGCAAAGGCCGCTGCAAGGCAGTTTGCGAGGGTGCTCGCGCCCTGATAATTGGGAATAATGATGGAGATGCGTTTTTCCACTCGTTTGCCACTTGCTTCCGTTATTTATGAACAGAAAGTAACTGTAAACCTGACCGTCACAGCCCACCCCAACTATCACGCCATTGTTGGTAAAACCAGAAGTACTGCTTTAAGTATAGTGTAATCCCCGGCCTTCCTGAAAATGATGCATATGCATCATTTCATTTAACCCGGATCAGGGCTGTAATTAGACGGAATATCACTGAGAGGAATATTAATTGTCCTGCACAAGTCTCTTGTGAGGATATAGGAGGTATATTATGAACAGGTTACTAACATGGCGAATCTACGCTGTTGGGATTCTGTCTCTTATTCTAATCAGCTGGGGTGGGATCGCCTCGGCATCAAGTTGGGCCAATCCTGAGCTTCTAATTACACCCGAGACGCTCAAGAAGAACATCGTTAAAGATAACTGGGTGGCTGTTGATTGCCGGGATCTGGATGCCTATGCAAAAGGTCATATCAAAGGCGCTATCAGTCTCGGTAAACGATGCAAGAAGGCACTGAGAGATCCGAGCGCAAGAGTGTTTTCTGATCCTGAAAAATATGAAAAACTTCTTGGCAAGGTGGGTATTGGTAATGATACCCATGTCGTTTTTTACCATGGCGATATCAAAACATTAACCGATGCTACGGTGGGTTTCTGGATCATGGAATATCTTGGGCATGACAAGGCCCATGTCCTTAATGGCGGGATCGAGGCCTGGCGCAAGGCAGGCAATCGACTCGACAATAAACCGGTCAGAAAAAGTCCTAAAACATTTAAAGTTAAGCTGGTGCCAGGTCGTTTTAGCACAACCGGTGAGGTCGTGGATATTGCCCAGGGAAACCTGAAAAATGTACAGCTGATTGATTCCAGAACCAAAAAGGAATACGACGGCAAGGATATCCGTGCAATCAGAGGTGGGCATATTCCCAACGTGACGATGAACAAGTCACATGTTGAAACCGTTCTGCAAAAGAAAGACAAGAAAACCGGCAAGATGAAACCAACCGGTTACCTTGATGCGGATCAGGCGCACAAGGTGTTTGGCAAGCTGGACAAAAACAAACGCACCGTCGCCTATTGTCAAACTGGCACACGTTCGACACTGACCTACCTGCAACTTAGATTGCTTGGTTTTAAAGATCCGGCAAACTGGGATGATTCATGGAGAGTTTATGGCTCTTCGTTGATGCTTCCGGTTGAAGGTGAACAGTGGTTTAACT